>SLQE01000355.1 GCA_007131635.1 Bacteroidota bacterium
GAAATACTGCACCCGGATCGATTTCAGGTTCCAGGAGGGTCTCACCAAGGTTGTCGATGAGCGATTGTACCCTTTCGTCTACATAGTACATACGTTCGGTATTATGACAACCATAGCAGGACTCCTGTAAGGTCTCGAACCGTGCCTTGAATCCCTGGAAGTATCTTTGCGCGTTCTCCACATTGCCGCGCCGGGCATTTAATAAGATCCCGCTGAAGGTCACGTTGAGATATCTCATGAACATTGAATAGTCCAGTATATCATTTGTCAACGGGTCCTGAACCGTTATCATTTTGAAATCGGGCCAGTGATACTTCTGCTGTGCTTTCACCATATTCGGTACGTGGCAGTCGTGACATACCGCTCCCACATTTTCAAGGGCTCCCATTATTCTGCCGGGATCGCCGGTCTGGAGTGCTTCGCCGAGCTTATCCACAGGTTCTATCGGAAACATATGCTGCCACTCCGGAACAAGCTCCGATAACTCGAGGTAAAGAGCTTTGAATTTTTCGAAGTTGTCCAGTGCATTTGGAATATCTTCCTCGAGCAAATCGACGACGATACCCGTAAACGGAAAATCCATTTCCAGCATCTTGAGCATCCATACCGGTTGATCTGCGATGGGCGGATACAGGTTATCGAGGGAAGCCGGAAGGGGGGCCGTCGATCTTACGGGGGATGTATTGATTTGCTCTGCCTGATCGTCAGCGTCATTATAGTATGCTACAGCTCCTGCTGTGACGATGATAATCGCAATCGACGCAAGGTAGACCCAGATTTGTCTTTTCATGTTTTCACTCGCAGTAAATGGTTATGGCTTTTAATGAAATGTCCGAAAGGGTGTTGTATTGCTCACCCTTTCAGACTAAAAGGAACGACAATCTCTGCGAACGGGATTACTAATCGTTCGCAAACTGACACGATACATTCGGATTGAAATCTGCGAACATACCGCTTGGATTTTCTTTCTCCGTCCATACATGCAACGCCCAGAAACCGAGTTCATGGTTTGCATGGTAGGGCTGATCGAACAGAACCGGCGGTTCCGCATCCGGAGCGATTATGTTAAACGGAACAATATATTCAACGCCGACGAATGCCAGCTCTCCGTTTTGGAGCGGTTCATATAAGAGCACCTGCGGTTCAAGATGATTTGTTCTTCCGTCGAATAATTCCATCCTTCCATAGTGATATCCCATTCCTCCCATTTGCGGATGTACGACACATGGTGAAAGCGGGTTATTCCATCCTGCTGCGATAGCATTCTCTATGCTGTGGAATGATTGTGTGACATCGCGAACTTCGGCAATCAACATATCGATCTCGTTTACGTCATTCGACGTTGAGTCCGAACAACCGAATAGCAGCATTGAGCTCAATAATACAATTAATAGTAGTTTCATAGATATCCTCCCAAGATATGAATTTAACAGATGTTGTGATGTAAGTTTATTTTTTTTATATTTGATCTTCGCTCATTAAATATATAACCGCTCCCCGACCGGATACGCAGATCCGGAGCGGCTTATATATGTAACACGTAAAATTCAGGGAGATTACCTCATGCAGAAAGTGGAGACGGAAAAAGGCCGCATAACCGAATTCCTGATAAGATTTGGTCAGGGTGACCGCGATTCATACAACCGGTTGTTTCCGCTTATTTACGATCAGATGCTGCGATTGGCTCAGAATCAGGTCGGTCAATGGCAATCACCCGGACAACTCAGAAGAACCGAACTCATCCACGAAGCATATTTAAAACTTATCGACCAAACTCAGACGGAATGGAAAGACCGGGCTCACTTTTATACCGTTGCCGCAAAAGCTATGCGACATATTCTGGTGGATCATCATCGTAAGGAAAAGGCACAAAAGCGTGGGGGTTCAAAAGAGGTTTTACCTTTTGACGATGAACACGCAGAAGTTGAACGGTATACCGAACACCTTGAAGCCCTTCAGGAATTAATGGAACAACTTGCAGACATCAACGAACGCATGTATACAATTATCGATCTCCGGTTTTTTGCCGGTTTTACAATTGAAGAGATTGCTGGAATATTGAATCTATCGACAAGCACGGTCGATCGCGATTGGAAAACAGCGCGGGCATGGCTGTACAGAGAACTGGTGGGGAATTAAGGATTGAATATTTATTATTGTCTATTGATTATTGAATATTGATGATTGTTATCTTAGATGAATGATACAATATAAATAAAAAAATCGAAATTTTGTAGAATTTTGATAAATGCTTAATATCGCTGAATAATAAATAAACACTATTCAATATAAAATCAAAACCGATGGATAAAGACCGCTTACAACGTCTATTCACCATTGTACAAAAAGTACTCTCTCTGGAGCCCCATGAACGAGAGAATTATATTCACGAAGAATGCGGCAATGATACGGCATTAAAGACTGAAGTATATGAGATGTTAAAATCTACCGATGACTCAGAATCATTCTGGGAAGATTGGCGCGGCTGGAATGAAAGACAGATGGAGGATATACTCGGGAATGCCGGCTCAGACAGTCAGACGCTTTCAGGTATGATGATCGGACCGTGGAGATTACTTAAACCGCTCGGCGAAGGTGGGATGGGAATCGTTTATCTTGCCGAGCGGGCCGATGGAAGTTATCATCAAAAAGCAGCCCTGAAATTACTCCGTCCGGTATATACGCACAAAGATCTGAGGGCAAGCTCTTTACATCGATTTCAGCGTGAACGGCAAATACTTGCAAACCTGGATCATCCGCATATAGCCCGGCTTTTTGACGGCGGCTATACGGAGGACGGGCGCCCATGGCTGGCCATGGAATACATAGACGGGCTGCCGATCACCGACTGGTGCCGGCAAAACAACTGCTCGCTGAATCAACGGCTTGACCTTTTTAAAAAGATATGTGATGCAATACGATATGCTCATAAAAACCTGATTGTTCACCGCGACTTAAAACCGGAGAACATACTGGTAACAATGGACGGTCAGGTTAAGATCTTTGATTTCGGTATCGCTAAACTGCTCGACGAAGGACTCTCGCCGAATCAACAAAATATAACCCAAACCGGTATCCGAGCAATGAGCTTGTATTACGCAGCGCCCGAACAGATCCTCGGTGAAATAATAACAACTGCCACCGATGTCTATGCCCTCGGATTGCTGCTTTATGAACTGATTGCCGGTGCATATCCTTTCAGCCTTGACGGATTGAATATACGCCGGATCGAACAGGTGATCCGGACCGAAGATCCGGTCAAACCCAGTCTATTACAAAGGAAGGAAGGTACGTCGCCCCGCGGCTATCTGTCGGCTGATAAATGGAGCGATCTTGATGCTATCGTCATGAAGGCGTTACAAAAAGAACCGGATCAACGCTATGAGAATGCCGGTGATATGCTCGATGATATACGTCGGTATGAGAACGATGTTCCTCTCGCCGCCCGACGTGATACCGTCCGTTACCGGTTAGGTAAATTCACGAAGCGGCATAGTCGCTCACTATCTGTCGCACTTACAGTTATAATGATAGTAGTAGGATTAACTGCTTATTACACCTGGCAACTTACCAATGAACGCGACATTGCCCGTCGGGAAGCCGCGCGCGCCGAACAGGTTTCGGGATTTTTAGCGGATATGTTCACAGCTTCAGACCCGAGCCGGTCCCGCGGCGAAAACATTACCGCACGGGAACTGCTGGATCGGGGAGCCGAGCGTATCGCAGAGTTTACCGATCAGCCGGAGGTTCAGGCAAGTATGATGCAGTTAATCGGACATGTTTATTGGACTATCGGTTCCTATGAAGAGGCGATTCCGATATTGGAAAAGTCAATCGAGTTGCGGCAGGATAATCGTGACACTTCACCCGATGACCTTGCTCTTTCACATTATACGCTCGGTGTGGTATTACACGAGTTGGGGGATTACCGAAGAGCAGTTCCCCATTTTGAGCAGGCCGTCGAAATCTTCCGGAAGAATCCCGATAATGTATCATCCGAATATGCCGCAAGTCTTGAGAATATGGGATATGTCGAGGACGCCCGGAGAAATTATGAATATTCAGAGGAGCTCCACGCGGAAGCGCTTAGGATTCGTCTTTCACTTTTTGGACCCGAACATACGGAGGTTGCTAAAAGCCATTATTCCCTGGGTATTTTACGGAACCACCTTGGTGATCCTGACGGTGCTATTTCAAGATTCGCTGAGGCGTTACGAATTTACCGGCTCAATGAAATGACCGACACCCGGTTCGGTGCCCGAATACTCTTATCGTTTGGGAATGCACTGATCGCGAAAGAAGAATTCGCTGAAGCAGAGGATATCCTTCTCGAAGCGTTGGAGATAAATCGAGGTATCCATGGAGATGGCTACCTGGATACCGGTCTGGTAGTCAGAGCGCTGGCAAAACTGAATCATAAACGAGGAAATTATAATGAAGCAGAATCATTGTACGAAGAAGCGCTCGCGATTCTTCGCGCAGCTATCGGTGACCGGCACGTGATGGTCGGACAGGTATTGCAGGAACTGGGGGATGTATATGCGGATGCAGCTCATCATCTCCGGGCTGAACGGGCATTCAGAGAATCGTTATCAATATTCGAGTCGTCTGCGCATACAAACCTTATACGTACCATTACCACACTTCAAAAGTTAGGATCAACACTGATTACACTCGGCAAATATGAAGAAGCAGAAGAATTATTGCTGACAAACCTGAGCATTGCTGAAGAAATGGCTGTGGATAATGAAATACACCGGCACCTTGC
>SLQE01000306.1 GCA_007131635.1 Bacteroidota bacterium
ATAATAGAATATCCCCGTTCGATGTTCGCGATCGAAGCAAGAAAACGGATCAGAATGCTGCGGGGAGACCCGAGCTGAGTTCGGTTATTTGTTCATAGTTATTGGTTCATTGTCCCGAACCGGGGAAATGCCAAAGCACAAGTGTCGATACTATTCTATTGGAAAGATTATACTGATGCATTTGAATGATCTGTGTGATATACCCAATTAACCCTTAACAAATATACCATTAACAAGATATTGTTATGAAAGTATTCGTGTTTATTATCTTTAGTGTACTATGTACCCTCAGTTCCCCCGCTCAGGACATGCTGCTGATCCCGATGGATTTGCGTCAGAGCGACCATCTGAAAGCCTACGGCATTGCGTACTTCGCGCTTGAGAGGCAGATCGATGTTGACTGGCTCCTTAACTACCGCGGCGGTTCGTTTCTTTTGCAATATAACGATGTGATAGCACGCGAATGCCGTATCAGAAATGTCAGCTACGAAAGAATATCGGGAGCACAGGCGTCGCAGATATATGCCGAGGTGCAGCGCGAGGATGCAAATATGGATGTCGTACGGTGTGAGACACCGCCGAAAGTCGCGGTCTATGTCCCGCCCGGATTTCAACCCTGGGACGATGCCGTGACACTCGCACTCGAATACGCGGAAATACCGTATGAAAAAATATTCAATAAAGAAGTGATCGAAGGTGATATTTACGAATATGACTGGCTGCATTTACATCACGAAGATTTCACCGGACAATACGGTAAGTTCTATGCGAGTTATTCAAACGCTCCGTGGTATATCGATAAAGTCCGGACCTATGAACAAATAGCTGCGGAACTGGGATTCGATAAAGTTTCCGAAATGAAACTGGCTGTTGCGCTTGCGATCAGAGAGTATATCGCTTCGGGTGGATTTGTTTTTGCAATGTGTTCTGCTACCGACACCTTCGATATCGCACTCGCCGCTGAATATGTGGAAATTGTGGATGTCATGTATAACGGCACTCCTCCGGATCCGGATTTTAACGAGAAACTGGATTTCACGCAAACACTTGTCTTTGAGAATTTTCAGGTTGAAGAAAATCCGCTTCGTTACGAGTTTAGTAATATCGATATTCCGCCCACGGATACCGGACCGAGTGTTCCTCGTGAAGCGGATTATTTTACGCTGTTTGAATTCTCCGCAAAACATGATCCCGTCCCGACTATGTTGACGCAAAATCATGTTAACGTGATCTCGGGATTTATGGGACAAACAACAAACTTCGATGAGCAGTTTATTAAACCGCACATCGTCATCATGGCAAAACGCGAGGGAAGCCGCGAAGTAAAATATCTGCATGGTCAGCACGGGCGCGGGACATTTACGTTCTACGGCGGTCATGATCCCGAAGATTATCAACATGCAGTCGGCGACCCGCCGACCGATCTCTCGCTGTATCCGAATTCACCCGGATACCGGCTGATTTTAAACAATGTGTTGTTTCCCGCAGCACGCCCCAAACCGCAAAAGACCGAGCTGTTTGATGTTGACGGCCTGTTGCACCTCCTGGGTGAGACACAGTAATAATATAGTTATCGGTTATTGGTTAATGGTTATTTGTTCGTAAGCCTGTCACTATTAACCAATAACCGATAACCATTAACAAATCAACAATAATAAATAATCAATCATAAAATGCCCTGGATAATCAGTACTCACATAACCTTCGGCATAGGGATAGCATTGTTCTATCTCTATTTTTTCTTTCATCTGCGAAGTTCACTGAAAGTACTTGCCGCTGATACCGGTCTCCGGTATGCAAAAATATTTTTACCCGTGCTTATTTATCTGAATCTATTCCCTGTGATTACAGTGGTCGGTTATTGGATCAATCCTTCAAATATGACAAGCGCGGTAGCGGGATATGTCCGCATATTCGATCATTTGCTCGTGGTCCCGTATTGGATCGGTTTTGCTTTTATCGGCCAGATGTTTCTGTTAATGCTTGCGATGGATGTTTCGAAGCTTGCAATTTACCCGGTATATGCAAAGTATAAGTCACAATGGCTTCGGGTGAAATCGTATGTTTTTATCGGGGCCGTACTATTCCTCATTGTCTACGTACCTTCAAAGGTGTATTTCGATACCAACACCGTTCGTATCATCTCAAAAGACTATGTCATCCCCGGATTACCCGGAGAACTTGACGGATTGCGGATTGCTCACATTGCCGACATTCAGGCGGATCCGCGGACACGGGAAAGGAAACTCAACCGGTATGTCAAAAAAATAAATAAACTCGAACCGCATCTCGTTTTTCACTCCGGCGATCTTGTCACATCGGGACAACGGTTTATCGAAATGGGCGCAAAAGCACTCGGTTCGGTAAATGCAAAGTACGGGGTGTATGCATGTGTCGGCGATCATGACTATTGGTCGGGATCGGACTCAATTCAGACGGCACTTGGAAAATATGGTGTCGTATATCGCGATAATCAAAATGAATTTATAGAGGTGAACGGATACACAATCGGAATCAGTCTTGTGACGGATATTTATTCACGACGAATTTCCGATGAGACACTCGATTCGCTTGCGCTCGATGTTGCGGCGGCGGATCTTCGAATACTCGTACCGCATCAGGTTCCCGAACGGCTTGTCGATCCCGCGCAGGATCTGGGATATCATCTCCTGCTTGCAGGCCACACACACGGCGGTCAGGTAGCATTCGGTATACCGGGTTTATTTCTGCTGCAGGGCTCACGTATCGAAACACCGTATGTTACCGGTTTCTTTAATCTCGGTTCCATGCTTGTCAGCGTTAATAACGGATTGGGTTTGACGCTTGCACCGATACGGTTTCAGGCACCTGCGGAGGTGTCGTTAATAACGGTCAGAAGAGGTAATTATTGACATTAACAGAGAAAGGGTGTAATTTACTTATTGTAACCCGAAGGGAGGTTTCTCTATGCAGAATACGTCTGTGAAATATACATATTCCGATCTTCTCACGGTTCCCGAGGATACCAACAGGTATGAACTTTTTGAGGGAGAACTCATCGTGACACCATCACCTATCCGTATACATCAGGTAGTTGTAAAGAATTTAACATATTTTTTTGAGGGCTTTCTTCGGACTAATAATATAGGAGAATTGTGTGTCGCACCATTCGATGTTTATTTTGATAAAGATACGGTAATGCAACCCGACCTTATTTTTGTCAGCAATGAGCGTAAATTTATTATTGAACAAAAAAGAATCGTCGGTGCTCCGGACCTTGTCGTTGAGGTGCTCTCGGAAAGAACCGAGGAACGCGACCGCGGATATAAATTTCGCCGCTATGCGAAAGAAAATGTTCGTGAATATTGGATCGTTGATCCCGAACAACAGTTTATCGAAGTATATGAAAATAGTGAATCCGGCTACCGGTTGCTCGGAACCTTCAAAGGCGGTCAATCAATTAGATCATCGATATTCACCGATCTGCGATGCACAGCTTCTGATCTTTTTGAATGAAACCGAAAAATCATTCTTTTAATAAAAATCTGATGTTGTTTAAATCCCCGTCGATTCCGCTTCTCGGTTTAAGCCCGAATATTTCCATTATTAACGGATAGATATCTATGCTTCGAATCGTTCCTGTACGGTATCCGGGTCTGAATGCAGGACCGATCGCATAAAATATTCCGTGCATATCGATATGCTTGTTGTCATAACCGTGGTTCCCGCCGGTCGCGAAGTACCCGCGGGCGGGATTATATTGCCATGGTGAAAGCGACCAACCGATATCCGCAACGACAAGTATGGGCATAATATAGGCATGTGCTGAATAATGCCAGTAAGCCGGCATTTCCTCTTTCAGATATACTTTATAGTTTTCTTCTTCCTCCCGCAATCTCAGGTATATCGGTTCGATATCCTCCGGGTTGTCGGGTTTTATCATGACAACCGGTCCGACACCGTCGGTAACGACATCGTAGTCGTCGAGTATATGCTGCAGTTCAATTACCCGATCGGAAGTAACTTCGGTAAATCCATGATCGGAAACAAGTATAATATTTAGTTTATCGAGCATATCGATGTCTTCGAGACGATCCAGTAAAATACCCATCAGACTGTCGACGAGGACAATGGTTTCATTGATCTCATCGCTGTAAGGACCGGTTTGATGTCCTTCGGAATCAACGTCCGAAAAATAGAGCGTTAAAAACCGGGGACGGTTCTCCTCCGGTAGTTGCAGCCATTCGATAACGCCTTCTATCCGATCGAGATGAGGACGGTCGTGATCATACTGATGGTAATGGTGCGGTCTGCGGTATTCGATATTTATCTCCGATCCGGGCCAGAAATAACTTGCCGTAATGATACCGTTGCGCCGTAGGGTTTCCCAGATTGCTTCTCCCTGATAATATTTTGCATTCTCAACCATGTCCCGGTTCCGAAGTCCGAACCGTTCGCCTGTTTCCTGGTCGATGAAACTATTAGATATCATGCCGTGATTTTCGGCGTACATGCCGGTCACAATTGAGTAATGTGTCGGGAATGTCTTCGTCGGAAACACCGGTTCAAGCGAGATTGCTTCGACACCATTTTCGGCTATCCATTGAATATTTGGTGATAGACCGCGATTTATAAAATCCCAGCGGAAACCGTCCAGTGATATGAGCAGAACGTACGGTCGTTCGGATGCTACCGAAGAGGGAATTATAAACAGAACAAGTAAGATATATAACAAGATGCGCTTGATTTTCATCGGGATTCTCCTAT
>SLQE01000431.1 GCA_007131635.1 Bacteroidota bacterium
CCGCTGTTTGTTTTATGGGGGAGTACAAGACCTTCGTTCTCGTACATCCGAACGGTTTGTACGGCAACCCCCAGTTTTTGGGCGACCGTCCCGATGGTTAAAACCGCTTCATATTTCCCGATATTACTTTCCGGCACAAATCCTCCATTTTCAGATATAGCTTATCTATATTTTAAAATATAGATAAGCAACTTTTATGCCAACTCCGACAAAAACCTATAAAGCACTGTTTATTCTCGACATACAACGAATAAGAGGTTAATATAAGAATCTCATTTTCTCATATTTTAGATATTCTTAAATTCAGTATTCTCAAAATTAGGATTTATAATATTCAACCAAAATGTATTTGATGCCTGGTTTGATACCGGCAAACTCAATGAGTGGATGTTCGGACCGAAAGTTCGCGACGAGGAAATCGTGAAACTCGAATCACAACCGTATAAAGGCGGTACATTTTCGTTTGTCGTTCGCAGAGACGGTCAGCTTCTCAATCATATCGGTACGTACCTGGAGTTCAATCGCCCTCAGCGTTTGGTTTTCAAATGGGGAGTTGAATCGGAGCATGAAAGCGTTGTAACCGTTGAGATCGCATCGTCCGAAAACGGAGACCACGTTACACTTACACACGAACTGCCGGACAAATGGGAAGAGTATACAGAGAGTACCGAAGCCGCGTGGAGCTTCATGCTGGACAAGCTGTACGAATTATTCAACCAGCATTAACAATCATCATTTTTATCGGGAGGTTATAATAAATAAAATAGTCAGGCTTCAACTCCGCTGCCAATGACGCAAAGGCCATCGCAGAGCAATCGAGGGTGTGTGGAAAGGCCTATTTTATGTACAAGCCAAATTATTTTGGCGTATTCCGGCGCAGACGGAATTTTAATATGTCAATAGTTGGGCGATTTAAAAATAAAAACCGGCGAAAATAATTTCGCCTCTACATATACTTAAGATGTTTAGCAGTTTTCACACAGTCTCCACCCCTTCGGGGGAAGTGTGACAATCTATCACTCATGGTGACAATCTTCAATATTAATGACTCAATCCGATAGTGCGTAGGGTGTCAGACTGAGCGGAGTCGAAGTCTGCGTGCGATGGCCTTAGCGTCATTTGCAGCGGAGTCTGGCGCAGCCACCCCATCGGGGGAAGTATGACAATCTATCACTTAGCCTGACTCTTTCAGCAAATACTAAATAGTATATTAAACCACACTGAACTATTTCATCAAACGGGAGGAATCATTATGCGCAATGCATTTCTATTAATAATCCTTTTGTTCTCGTTTAACATGGCATCCGGCCAAATAGCGAGCGATAAGATCTCAACATTCCTGATGTTCAAAGGAGATGCGGAAGAAGCGGTCAACCTGTATGTTTCATTGTTTCAGGAATCGGAGATCGTTCATATTGCGTACTACGGACCCGGCGATCAGGGCGAAGAAGGAAAAGTGTATCACGCCCGATTTACACTGAACGGACAACCGTTCATGGCATTCGACAGTCCCGGAGCGCACCCCTTCACATTCACCCCATCGATGTCATTGTTCATACAATGCGACACTGAAGATGAAATCGATATGCTGTTCGAAAAACTGTCGGAGGGCGGTCAGGTCCTCATGCCGCTTGGTGAATATCCGTTCAGTAAAAAGTATGCATGGGTCAACGATCGGTTCGGGGTATCGTGGCAATTAAGTTGGCGGTTGAGTTTGTGAGAAAGAATTGACTTTACGGTCTGAATTTAATATCATAAAAAGACCGGAGGTGATATTATGAAAATAACAAACGATATTAAATCCATCACATATCTCAAATCGAATGCGGCTGAGCTCCTGAACCAGATCAATGAAACTCAGCGTCCCATTGTAATTACGCAAAATGGCGAGCCGCGAGCCGTGTTGCAGGATCCGAAGAGTTTCGAGAATATGAGGAATGCCATAGGTATTCTAAAATTAATTTCACAGGGTGAGGAAGATATAAAAACAGGTAAAGTAAAAACACAGGAGGAGGTTTTTGAGAACATTGACTCCTTGTTAATGACCAAATGAATAAGAAATACGATGTTGTCTGGTCCGATATCGCTGAAAATGATTTAATTGACATTGTTCAATTTATTAACAACGATAGCCACTCAAGCGCTATAAACATTTTAAGGAAATTCAGAAACAAGGCAAAGAGTCTGTATCACTCACCTCAGCGTGGTCGTATAATCCCGGAATTAAGAGAATTTGGAGTTTTACAATACAGAGAACTGATTATTTCCCATTGGAGATTGATGTATCGCATTGTAAACAAAAGAGTGTATATTGTCGCCATAATTGATGCCCGCCAAAATGTTGAGGACATACTACTTCAAAGACTATTGAGAAAAAAGTAAATAGATGAGAAAGCAGTTGAAATAGATCCCACTCAAACTGTTTATATTGTAAAGCCGGTTCCGAGAAAAAGGTATTGACCGATTATGTTGGTTGATACATCCGTTTGGATAGAACACCTAAAATAGTGATATCGGGTCGATCAGCTTGATTTTGTTCATTTTCCTCACTTGTTCAATAAAATAAACATTGTTAACTATTGAACAAAATATTTGACACTTGTTCAATAAGTCTGTATGTTCAATATTAATGAACATATATAAACATTGAACAAAATGACCCCTGAACACGAAATACTCGAAAAAGCAATCGAGGCACTCCAAAGAGAAACCAATGTCGCGGTATATAAGAAATTCTTTGTACATGCAAAAGTCGACAACAGGCCCAATGCCGAGCTTTGGATACAACTACCTGAGGGGGAGAATAAAAAATTCCTTGTAGATATAAAGCGAACTCTCACGGAAGTTACCGCCAGCCGTCTTACCCGCGACTATGCAGATAATCTGCAGAACCATATCTTTGTGACCAATTACGTTCACAGAAAGATGGCAAAGACATTGAAAGATTTAGGAATCCAGTTCATCGATACTGCCGGCAACATTTTTATCAATAGTCCTCCCGCTCTCATATTTATTCACGGTTACCCGAGGAAAGATTTCAACTACGGTCTCACATACGAAGAAGGAATGTTCGGTCCTGCAGGTCTAAAGGTAATATTTGTGCTCCTTTGTAAACGCGATCTTTGGAATGCAAACTATAGAGAAATTAAAACTGCTGCTGGTGTAGCGTTAGGTACTGTTGCAAATATTATGAAAGAGTTAACTCAAAAAGGATATTTAATCGAGCGAACAAATAAACAGAAAAAGCTTATCCGCCGAAAAGAGTTGTTAGACAAATGGACCGATGCCTATGTAGAAAAACTCCGGCCTAAAAATATTCTCGGTCGATATAAATTTACCAGGCCTGACTTCTGGCAGCAGGCAGATCTGACGCGACTCGATGCATTGTGGGGAGGAGAAACAGCAGCATATATGATGACACGATATCTCAAACCGGAAATAACAATAATTTATGCTGACAGGCCCTTTAAAGATCTCATACTTGATCTCAAATTGCGCAGGGATAACGACGGTGACGTCGAAATTCGCGAACGTTTCTGGAATTTCGATACCGTTGAAGAGAATCAAAAAATTGTACCACCGATTCTGATATATGCAGATTTAATAGCGACCGGAGACGCACGAAATATCGAAACTGCACAGCTCATATACGATGACTATCTCAAAAAACATGTCGGGGAAAATTGATAATTCTATTGTAGAAGCAATAGAGTTGATCGACGCAATCGCAAACCAGTATGGAATACAATTGAAAAAAAGTTTGTAAAACTATATATTTTTGAAATGGAAAAGTATAAAAAGATAGAAAAAAAATACTGGAAGGCGAGCGGCCTGTATGTTTTAGCAATGCTCGGGGGTACCGGCTTTGTCATAATGCCCTGGTATCAGCCGGTGGGAATTATTTTCTATTTCGTTGTAATTCTCGGCGCCGGAACCGTCTATCTTTTTAGATGGCTGCTGCAGCATGCGGCATACGAATGTCCGAAATGCAACCGGTATTTCAAACCGTCTACCGCTTCGGCAATAATGTCCCTCAACAACGGATTTAAAAAACTGCTCACCTGTCCGGTATGCGGTGAGAATTCATGGTGCAGGGCAATCGATGCCGCAAGTGTATCGGATATTTACCATGAAACCTCCGGATCGGGCGTACTTCAACAAACCCACGAAGTAAGAGATTCATATTACAAGACTCAAATCGGTATCGTGATTGCTTTTTATGCTCTTCTCTGGTGTACAACAATCGCTTTATATTATTCAGCACCGGAGACCATCCCGACACATATCGGTATCACCGGAATAGCCTGGGGCGATAAATCAACGTTATTCTGGATACCGTTTATCGCACTGCCGATTTTATTTATTCATGCAGCCGCCATAGAGCATGCCAGAAAGCGAAGAATGAGGGACGCGCTCTATACGTTTCTGACCTGGATTACAGTGAAGAGCCTGCTCATATTCATCGGTGTGCAGTTTTTACTGGTATACCTCGCCGACTAATTAATCACCAAATATTGACAAATAGGTAAACATTTACTAAATTAGGATAAATCGGTCTGATAATCTGATTTTATGGGTTAACTCGTAAGCAATACGGTTCAGAAAATGAAAATAAATCAATTTACGGATTCGTCTCCGGTTGTATTCGAGATTAAAAACAACCGGATACACACTTTTCCGGAAAAACCTGCGCCCCGGGTTAAGAAAATTCCCCCCGATCTCCGTA
>SLQE01000195.1 GCA_007131635.1 Bacteroidota bacterium
ACGGAACTTATACCGACAGCGGATATATCCATCAGCTTTTTACCGATATGGTCACAGAAAAAATTCACCTGCACGGCGATCTCATCCTCGGTTCTCGAGATAATGCTTGTTACACGCCAGTGTCCAAGCAGATTATCACGGTCATAAAGTGCGAATGATGTATGTGTATTTCCGATATCTATTGCAAGAAACATATGTATTTCCTTATTTACTGAGTATTGACTGCTACCGATGTAACGTCACCGGCTATAATACGAACTATGGTACCCTTCTTGTCTTCAATGAGCAAGGCACCTTCTGAATCAATATCTTTGCAGATGCCCTCCTGTATACTGTCACCCTGTTGAACGCGCAGGGGTTTATCAAACATCGAACAATTGGAACGCCAGGTACTAATAATACTTTCAGGGTTCGTGTACAACGCATCGTATGATGTTTCAATATTTGTTAATATATCCCGGAGCAAAGCAAAGCGATCTAACGGTCGTTCCGCAACCGTCCTGAGTGATGATGCGACCGCGGATATTTTTGGCGGGAAATCGGTTTGATTAACATTAAGACCGACACCCGCTACGATTCGTACCTCTCCTTCGATGCTGTACGTCAGCTCTGTTAAAATACCGCAAATCTTTTTACCCGGGTCAAGTAAAATGTCATTGGGCCACTTGACTGTAACAGGACATACGGGTAATATCATTTTAATTGCACGGACTATCGAGGTTGATATAAGAAGCGGAACAAGATAGTATTTACGCTCTTTAATTGTTGGTGCGAATATAACGGAGAATAAAAGATTTTTCCCTTTTTCGGATATCCAGGTTCGGTTTAATCGGCCACGGCCGCCGGTCTGTCCCTCGGCGTATACAACCGTCCCCTCGACATTCCCGCACTCCGCGAGTAAACGTGCACAGCTATTTGTCGAATCTATTGTATCGAAGACAAATACTTTTTTTCCGAATATTTTTGTTTTTAGTCCTTGTGTAATATCAGTTGACTTTATCATGTAAAATAGAATTTTTAAGCCGGGTAACCATTACCCGATGAACATCCGGTGAATCTTTACCGAAAAGTATGATTATTTAAAAATCCGCTTCTGATCTAATATAAAACCAAAAAAGTACTAATTCAAAGTTAAACTGCTAATTTGTCTACACTTACAATGAATACCTGACAAAGTCGCGTATATCGCGCCAATATGGCTTATTCAAATAAAACATAATATAAAAGAAAATATCCATAAATATATGATTATTAACGGTTTAGATCATTCTTATGGATCCTGGCACGGACTTTGTGTGTATATACGGTGATTAATGGAAAATGCATAAGAATATAACTATGAAATCAAAAAAATGAAAGGAGAGATTTTTCATGGGTAAAATAATCGGAATAGATCTGGGTACTACAAATAGTGTTGTATCGGTAATGGAGGGAAATGATCCGGTTGTAATTACGAATGCTGAAGGCGGAAGAACGACTCCGTCGGTAGTTGCCTTTACAAAGAACGGAGAGAGATTGGTGGGACAAGCCGCAAAGCGTCAGGCGGTTACAAATTCGAAAAATACAATATCATCCATAAAAAGATTTATGGGACGGTTTTATAACGAGGTACAGCATGAAATTGAACTTGTGCCGTATGAAGTTGTAAAAGGAGATAATAATACTGCTCGCGTCAAGGTCGGAGACCGTTTGTACTCACCGCCGGAAATCAGTGCGATGGTATTACAGAAAATGAAACAGACCGCAGAGGATTATCTCGGAACCAAAGTAACCGATGCGGTTATCACCGTGCCTGCATATTTCAACGATGCTCAGCGACAGGCGACAAAAGAAGCGGGTGAAATCGCAGGATTGAATGTCCGTCGGATCATCAACGAACCGACTGCAGCTTCGCTCGCTTACGGACTCGATAAAAAGAATAAAGACGAAAAAATTGCCGTGTTCGATCTCGGCGGCGGTACGTTCGATATATCTATCCTTGAATTGGGCGACGGTGTGTTCGAAGTAAAATCGACAAACGGTGACACTCATCTTGGCGGTGATGATTTTGATCAACGGTTAGTTGACTACATCGCCGATGAGTTCAAGAAACAGGAGGGTGTCGACCTGCGCAAGGATGCAATGGCCCTGCAACGTCTGAAAGAAGCATCGGAAAAAGCAAAATGTGAGTTGTCTTCGTCGAATCAGACTGATGTTAATTTACCGTTTATTACGGCAACACAGGAAGGTCCGAAGCACCTGCAGGTGACCATCACGCGTTCGAAATTCGAACAGCTTGTAGAAGACCTGATCGAACGGACCATAGGGCCCTGCAAGAATGCGTTAAAAGATGCGGGTTTGCAGCCTTCCGAGATCGATGAAGTTATTCTGGTGGGAGGTTCATCAAGAATACCGAAAGTTCAGGAGGTCGTAAAAGAATTATTCGGTAAGGAACCTCATAAAGGTGTTAACCCCGATGAAGTGGTCGCCGTCGGCGCGGCAATCCAGGGAGGCGTCCTTTCGGGTGATGTCAGTGATGTGCTGCTGCTCGATGTTACACCGTTATCACTCGGTATCGAAACACTCGGCGGCGTTATGACGAAGCTGATATCATCGAACACGACGATACCGACACGTAAAAGCGAGGTTTTCTCTACCGCGTCCGATAACCAGACATCTGTTGAAATTCACGTATTACAGGGTGAGCGGGAAATGGCTCGCGATAATCGTACGCTCGGACGTTTCCATCTCGACGGTATACCGCCGGCACCGAGAGGAGTTCCTCAGGTCGAAGTAACGTTCGATATCGACGCGAACGGAATTCTGAACGTCATGGCAAAAGACAAAGCAACGAATAAAGAACAGAGTATCCGGATCACTTCCTCGAGCGGCCTCTCACAGGAGGAGATCGAGAAAATGAAGAAAGATGCGGAACAGCACGCGGATGAGGATAAGAAACGCCGCGAGGAGATAGATACCCGTAACCAGGCGGATAATCTCGTATATCAGACTAAGAAACAGATCAAGGAGTTCGAGGGTAAACTCGATGCTTCCACGAAGGAAGATATCGAGAAAGCCGTCACCAAACTCGAAGAAGCACAGAAGAGCGGTACTATCGACGAGATCAAAAAGGCAATGGAAGAGTTGAACGAGAAGTGGAATGAAGCCTCTACGAAGATGTACCAGCAGGCATCTGCTCAGGATCAACAGCAGGAAGGACAACCCGGCGCACAGGAGCAGCAAGCATCGGGTCAACCTGAAAGCAAAGATGATGTTGAAGATGCCGACTATGAAGTAGTCGACGATAAAGATAAGGACAAAAATAACTAATATCACACGGGTGGAGAAACTCGCTGCCCGAAAACAGATTACCATTGCACCATCGTCAGACGTTGAATAAAACCAACGCTCTGTCGGTGCGATAATAAACGTAAGAGGCTCCCTATTGTGAGCCTCTTTTATTATGCAGCAACTTTGTTCTATGCGTGTACATACGTTGCTTATGAAAATTATAATTCTATACTTGAGCCGGAACACAAGGTGATGAACAATGAATATGAATAAACTAACATACAAATCTCAGGAAGCGGTCCAGCAAGCGCAGGAAATAGCATCGGGATATGGCAATCAGGCAATTGAACCGATCCACATCTTTGCAGCTATGATGCAGGATGGAGAAGGCATAGCTGCGTCCATTCTGAATAAGATCGGGGCAAATGCTGATCATATAAGAATTAAAATAAATGAATTCATCGAAAAATTACCGAAAGTATCGGGTGCCGGCCTCGGAAATCAATACATCGGACAGAACACGGGTGCGGTGCTTGAGAAAGCAATGAAAGAAGCAGCGAATCTGAAAGATGATTACGTGAGTCTCGAGCACATGCTTCTCGCTATGACGGATAAAGAGTCGGGGGATGTATCGGATCTACTGACGGCACAGGGAGTTACACACGACGCCGTTTTAAGTGTGTTAAAAGAGATACGCGGAGCACACAGGGTGACCGATCAGAGTCCCGAAGAAAAATATCAGTCGCTTCAGAAGTATGGTCGCGATTTGAATGAACTGGCGCGGCGCGGAAAACTGGATCCGGTCATCGGCCGCGATGAAGAAATACGCCGCGTCCTGCAAGTGTTATCGAGACGTACAAAAAATAATCCCGTGCTGATAGGTGAACCGGGTGTCGGTAAAACAGCTATTGCTGAAGGTCTTGCCCATCGTATTGTCCAGGGGGATGTACCCGACGGTTTAAAAACGAAACGAATCGTTGCTCTCGATATGGGTACCCTCGTTGCCGGAACGAGTTTCAGAGGTCAGTTTGAAGAACGAATGAAAGCGGTCTTAAAGGAAGTGCAGGAATCCGACGGAGAAATAATTCTCTTTATCGATGAGCTGCATACCCTCGTCGGAGCCGGTTCCGCACAGGGATCCGTCGATGCGGCCAATATGCTCAAACCCGCGCTTGCTAAAGGAGAGCTTCGCGCGGTAGGTGCCACGACACTAGACGAGTATCGAAAACATATCGAGAAAGATCCCGCTCTTGAACGAAGATTCCAGCCGGTCTTTGTCGGTGAACCGGGTGTCGAGGATACCATATCGATACTGCGCGGATTACAGGAACGATATGAGGTACACCACGGTGTGCACATTACGGACGGGGCAATCGTAGCTGCGGCACAGCTTAGTCACCGGTATATTTCCGACAGATTTTTACCGGACAAAGCAATCGACCTCATCGATGA
>SLQE01000270.1 GCA_007131635.1 Bacteroidota bacterium
AACCCCAAACTATTCATCCACTTCACTCCGGAGAGATCGAGAATAATCTTGTTAGTCCCATTCTCAACGGTCTCTTTTATTTTTTCCCGGAGCACACCGGTATCAGGTTCTCCCATCATATCTCCTTTTAGGGTAAAAATAACGATATCTCCGCGTAGTTCTTGCTGGATGCGCATTTTATTCCTCCTCAAGTGAAAGTAAATTAGGATTCCGGGTATCTCACGTTGAATAATACAATAATTTCCACAATTGAGCAAATCTAAAATTATCGTTTTCAATGATCTTTTGTGCCGGAAGATACGTTGATTTTAAACGTAAATCTTTATACCTTATTGAGAGTGATATATCTTCGGAAAGGTGCAGGAGTGGTTTAACTGGCGCGCCTGGAGAGCGCGTGTACCTTTGGGTACCGTGGGTTCGAATCCCACCCTTTCCGCAGTCTGATAAACCGGAAAGCAGAAAATCGATAAATAACCCATACATAAGCAAAGAACACCCGCCGGTATCGACGGGCGGAAAATACTTCAAATATGGAACGGAACGATTTCGGTAACTCAACAAAAATCTACTTTCCCAAATGTGAGGGGATGTTAACTTTTATGAAAAGTACATTGTTTGCAATTCTATTTCTTGTCATCATTTCGATCCAGCCCGGTTATTCTTTCGAAAATTCAAAGGTGCACGTTATGAGAATTGACGGCTCAATCAATCCGGCCGTTGCATCAATGATTACAGAAAGTATCGAAACAGCAAGGGAAGAACGATCCGAACTCCTGATAATCCAAATCAACACCCCCGGAGGGTTATTAACCTCTACCCGTGCAATTGTGAGCGATATTCTCGAAAGTGAAATACCGATAGCTGTTTTTGTATCTCCCAGCGGATCTTCGGCAACGTCGGCGGGTGTCTTTATAACACTTGCCGGACATATAGCGGCGATGTCGCCGGGAACAAATATGGGTGCAGCGCATCCGGTCGGTATGGGCGGTGATGTCGATACCGTTATGATCGAGAAAGCACTCTCCGATGCATCTGCATTTATCAGAACGATCGCTGAGCATCGGGACAGGAATGTAGAATGGGCGGAAAAGGCAGTTCGTCAGTCACTCTCGGTCACCGAATCGGAAGCCATGCGTGATAATATAATCGACCTCATTGCCAATGATGTGGCCGATCTCTTGACGCAACTTCACGGTCAGGAAATTCAAACCAAAAGGGAAACACGCGTACTCAACACCGAGAACGCAGAGATAGTTATACTCGAGATGAACTGGCAACAAAGGTTTCTGAACCTTATAAGTGATCCGAATATTGTATACATTTTAATGATGATCGGATTTGCCGGCATTATGTTCGAGATTTATAATCCCGGGGCTATATTTCCCGGCGTCATCGGGGTAATCTCACTCATACTGGCCTTCTATTCGTTACACACCCTTCCGGTCAATTATGCCGGTATCGCTCTGATCATCTTTGCAGTTATTCTGTTTCTACTCGAAATAAAAGTAACAAGTTACGGAGTATTAACTATCGGCGGAATTATATCGTTGCTTCTGGGTTCGATCATGCTGATCGACCCTGACTCTGCCCTTGAGTATGCCAGAATTTCGTGGACAGTCATTATTCCGGTGACATTCTTTATAACTGCATTTTTCGTCTTTGCAATCAGTCTCGGTATTCGCGCACAACTTCGTAAACCGGCAACCGGAAACGAAGGGATTATCGGTGCGTACGGTGAAGCTCTTGAAGTACTTGAACCTACCGGCGAAGTAAGAGTCTGGGGTGAACGTTGGTTTGCTGAATCTGTTAGCGGAAAACTGAAAAAAGGAGAGCGGGTGAAAGTTGTGGGAGTTGACAATATGAAACTCAAGGTTGAAAAAGCCGAATAAACGAAAGGAGATTATTATATGGAAGTTCTCCCGACTATTTTTGGTATCGGTGTCGCATTTGCCGTTATTATTCTGGCGAATGCAATACGTATTCTTCGCGAATACGAACGGGGTGTTATCTTCCGGCTTGGTCGTCTAATCAATGTCAAAGGACCGGGTCTTATCCTCTTGATCCCAATAATCGATAAAATGGTTCGGATTAGTTTACGTACCATCGTTATGGACGTTCCCACACAGGATATCATAACGAAGGATAACGTATCCGTCAAAGTGAACGCGGTTGTTTATTTCCGCGTTATCCAGCCGGATAGAGCCGTCGTATCGGTGGAAAACTATCTGATGGCTACCTCGCAACTCTCACAGACAACGTTGCGGAGTATCCTCGGCCAATCGGAACTCGATGAATTACTTGCAGAGCGTGATAAAATTAACCGTGCACTGCAGCAGATAATCGACCATCAAACCGAGCCGTGGGGAATTAAAGTCTCCGCAGTCGAGGTTAAGCATGTCGATCTTCCTGTGGAAATGCAACGCGCAATGGCACGTCAGGCGGAAGCCGAACGTGAACGACGGTCGAAGATAATTCGCGCCGAAGGCGAATATCAGGCCGCCCAACGTCTGTATGATGCTGCTAAAGTAATCAGTGATTATCCCGTCGCATTTCAACTTCGCTATCTGCAAACACTTGGCGATATAGCAAGCGAAAACAATTCGACCACGATATTCCCTATCCCGATCGATCTGTTTAGGCCGTTTATTGAATCGACGAGCGGTAAAGTTTCATCGCCAAAATCGCAGTCACGTAAGAAGTCATCATAACGTTTAACTATTCAAGCCCTGTAAAATACAGTATATCTGAGTTTTACAGGGCTATTCCATATTCCTTCCACATAGCTTTAAAACTAAAAAAATATGCCGGGTATTGCTATTTGCATGGTTTTTTTATATATATCAGGCGAGTGTTTTTCATTGTTCTTCTCAACCTCAAGTGTAAAAATATCAAATTCGTACTACGAATAAATTAAACACACTGCCGGGGACTCATCGGTATTTGTCCTACCGATATCGTCTGCCGGAGGCTGTTACACAGTTTTCTGTTGTGTCGTTGCGTTGGTTGCATTGAATACTTGACCGGATAAAGATAGATTCTTATAAAAGTATAACAGATGATAATCAGAATATTTTTCTTGAATATGCAGTATTCAGCCCACAAAACAACCAACTAATCCCGGAGGATTAAATGAAAAAGCAAATCTGGTTTTATCTTACCACATTTGTGATCATTTTTATCACGGTAGGAGCTGTAACACACTACGACGACAAGGCAACCCGGTCAGAAGAAAGCGGTCAAAGGTCAACTGCTCTTCTTCCGGCTTCCCTTGATGCCTTCTACCCCCCACAAGCGGACAGACCGCTATTTACTATGAAAATGTTGGAAATGGATTTTCCGTTTACGGGTATTGTTGTCGATGTACTCGAGGACGATATCGAGAAGGCACGGGAAAATTTCGAAAAATTCAAAACCCTGTATGTAGAATTATCGGAACTCATTCCGGAGTGGGAGCACAAATTCCCCATGGAACCCGTTCATGAACTTGGAGAAGCACTTCGAACGGGGAATCCCGGAGCAATTATGGGGGCGATGGAGAACGTTGGCACCGTATGTCATGATTGTCACGTCCCGAATATGGTAAAAGTGCAGCAGAAATATCATTGGCCGGATTTCAATATGATAACGGTTCAGGACCCGTTGACGAACGATATTTTAGATTTTGCAATGTTTATGAGATATCTCAACGTAAATTTTACCGGAATTTTTCTGAATCTCGAACGCGGTAATATTGAAAATGCCCGGAGATATTTCCAGGGATTTACGGCACGTTTCGAAACTCTTAAAGAGTCGTGCCAGGGCTGCCACGATACGGAACGTATGTACTATGTCGACGGAACTATACAATCTCAGATACAGAAGTTGGGTCAGACACTCGATGAGCCAACTATCAATCCTCAAACAGTTATGGGACTTGCAATGGATATTGGCAAGCAAAGTTGTCAAAAGTGTCATCTGGTACACCTTCCGGCAGCCTTCGCTAAAAAAGAATGGAAAAAGTTAGAATAAATTCATCACGTAGATATCTTTGATCAAACTTGATTTTACATTATTCGAATTGTATATTCGCTTGTAAGCTCACAACCCTACCCCCTGCTTTGGGAGGGTTTTTTTCGTCACTTGTATGAGGTACATTGCTTTATGGAACGCGGTATCGTAAAATGGTTCAATAACGCAAAGGGTTACGGTTTCATACAGAAATCGTCGGGGGAAGATGTCTTTGTCCATTATAAAACTATTAACGGAGAAGGATACAGAACCCTGCACGAAGGGGAGACGGTAGATTTTGATTTTGAGGAAGGTCCGAAAGGTCTGCACGCAACGAGTGTTGTCAAAATCGTACAACAAAATAATTGAGCCATAACGAATTAAGGAAGCTTCTATCGCAAGGTAAAAGCTTCCTTAATTTCTATGTTCAGCAACCCAGTTATTCACATATTCTACAATATTCAGCGTCGATGCGCCGGGTCTGAATATCTCACCGACACCCATCTCTTTCAACGCCTGCACATCCTTGTCTGGAATGATACCGCCGCCGAATAATAGAACATCCTGCATATCATTCTTTTTCATCAATTCAAGTATCCTGGTAAATACCGTCATATGGGCACCGCTGAGTATACTGATACCAATCGCATCAACATCTTCCTGCAATGCGGCTTCAACAATCATCTCCGGTGTTTTACGGATGCCCGTATAAATAACTTCCATACCGCCGTCCCGCAATGCGGCGGCAACGACTTTTGCTCCCCGATCATGGCCGTCAAGACCTGCTTTGCCGACGAGCACGCGAATTTTTCGATCCATATTTCGACCCCTTATTCATTATCGATTTTAGGATGCTGTATATATGTTTTCAGATCATTATATACTTTTGCAAGCGGCAATCCGACAACATTATAATAACAACCTTCTATTCTCTTTATAAAAACCGCTCCAAAATCATCCTGAATGCCATAGCCACCGGCTTTATCGAAGGGAGAACCCGACGCAATATATGCATCGATTTCATCCCGATCCAGGTCACGAAACCATACCTGCGTCAACTCATAATCAGTAACGGCATAATCCGACGGCCGATCATAGATAGTATACCCGGTTATAACCTCATGCCGTTTTCCGCTTAAGTCAGCGAGCATGGTCGCGGCCTCTGCGGCATCTCTCGGTTTTCCGAGTATACGATTTTCTAATACTACAATGGTATCCGCTGCCAACAAAATTGCATAGTCTGTTGATAAAGCTACAGCACGGGCTTTTTTGTACGATAATTCCTTTGCAAACGCAATAGGTTCCCGGCCATTATATTCCTCATCAACTTCGGCAACGGTAATTTGATATGACAGGCCTACCTGGCGCAATAATTGAGCACGTCGCGGAGAACCGGATGCTAATATGAAAGGTTTTGGTAAATGCAACATACTCAACAGAAAAATAAAAAAGCGACACTCAACTAACCGGGTATCGCTTTCATCTATAATTTGATACTACATTGTATAACTTGACCGTTGTTATTACCGAAACATTGATTTAATGCTTCCCCAGGTGCGTCGTACGCTGCTTATTTTGCCGAGCGGGGTCACATCGGAATAATATACACCACCACTTAATTCTACGATTGCTACCCTGTAAAAGACAACGGCATTCTCAATCTTGTAGACGCTTCTGTCAATGTATTCGTATTTTCGACTTTCATCCAGAGGTATTGGACGATCATTGATCCGTATAAAGTTATCCTGGTCGCCTGCCCTGCGTTCCACATCAAAGTGTCTGACTCCGGCTTGATCGAGCATTTCCCAGGTTATTTTGATGTCTCTCCCTTCACTGGTTACCGATAAATTGGATACTCGTGATCCTGCCATAACAGTTCCAATAATCATTACAATAATGAGTATAGAAGAAATATGTTTTATTGATTTCACGTTATTGTATCCGTTATGAGAAAGGTTTTCCGATATATATTCTTTTTAATAATTGTTCTTTATACAATCAGACTATGGTACAAAAATCATACCGTCTAGATGAAACCTATTTTTAAGCTTCAATGCACAGGTATTTTTTAACCGACACCTGTCATGCTTTGTTTTGTTAAGTGAAAAGGTAATAATGTCACTGTAATTATTACAGTATTTCACACAAAAGCTCCCATAAATATATATACAATATATTTAAAAATCAATAGAATTCCGAAAATTGAAGCGGAGAATCAACAGCCCGGGAAAAAACAAAAACCCCATTCTTCTAAGAGAAAAATGGGGTTTTCATTGGATTCTGTAAAATATTCAAGCTGCTATTTTATCTTCTTAATTCTTCAAGTTCATATTCGGCATTTCTTCTATACGTCGGATCTTTTGCTGCTTCCTCAAATGCTCTGATAGCCTCCTGCCGACGGCCCTGATTTTTTAACGCGACTCCGAGTTCAAAATACTCTCCACCGAGTCGTCCGCGTTGCTTATATTCAATAGCGCTGCGGGCGTGTTGTTCGGCATTCTGCGGCTGACCGGTCCGATTATAGGCAACTGCGAGAAGTAAATGTGCCTGATGATGTCGGGGGTTGACTTCAACGGCTTCCTCTAATACGGAGATTGCCTCCCGAGCCCGACCACGATTCAGATGTTCATTTCCCTGGGCGGTATACGATGCTGACAGACCGACTCGTGCCTGTTGCATAGTCGGTTCAAGTTCTAGTGCTTTCTTATACATTTCGATAGCATCATCGAAACGCTGCATACCGACGTAAGTACCTCCCAAACCGGCATATGCGACTGCATATTCGGGATCAAGCTCGATAGCTTTTTGAAATGCTTCAACCGCCTGAGCTTCCTGATTACTTCGCCGCGATGCGATTGCGAGTCGGTTATAATATCGTGGATCGGGATTTATTTCAATAGCATTCTTGTATTGCGTTATCGCTCCCGAGTAATTTCCCGCACTAAACAGTTCTTCTCCTCTATGCATGTACGCACCTGACAAACCTAGTCCTACGGTCTCCATATCCGATCCATGCTGCAGCGCACTATTAAATGCATTAATGGAATCTTCAAAACGTTGCAGCCGTAGCAGAGCTATCGCTTTCTGATAGTAATAACGATGATCCTTTACAATATCAAGCGCTTCGTTATATTTGGTCACTGCTGCCGCGAAATTACCGGCACGTAAAAAGGAATTCCCTTCATTGAAGAGTAAATCTGCCTGTACCTGTGGGTCGTCATATTCTTGTGCAAATCCTATAATGCCCACAGTGAGGAGAAGCAACAGTAGTAATGAGATTCTCTTCATCGTAATACACCTCCGTTATATTTAGTGTGTGTTCCAATTTAATTTTGGTGCGGAAGGGGGGACTTGAACCCCCATGCCCTTTCGAGCGCCACCCCCTCAAGATGGTGTGTCTACCAGTTCCACCACTTCCGCATATCCTACTGTGTGAGGCTGGATGGACTCGAACCATCGACCACCTGCTTAAAAGGCAGATGCTCTACCGACTGAGCTACAGCCTCATTGTACGGAAACGTTTAATCTATTAAGATAAAAAACATCTGGCGTTTTGTCAAATTTTTGATGTCGTTTCCGCTTTTCTACTGATTTCTTCCCTTTTTCTATACAACAGAGCTACGGGAATAATGACACAGTAACCGATGACCAGCAACAGAGGAGAAATCGTTATCGGCATAAATCCATCAACTGAACCCTCCGACATAAACAAATAACCGAGTATTATAACTCCCACACCAACAAGCAGCAAAGTATAGTTAATCCTGGTCAACGGTAGCGTTTGCTCACCGGTCCTTCTTTTTTTTGTGCTCTTCTTTTTAACGGGTCGCGCCATAAAATTGTTACACCATTCATTAGTTTTTTTCAGTACCCAACAATAAAAAGCCCGGCGTTGGGGGGGACGCCAGGCTTGACCTTTAAATTATGACAGTCAGGGGAGAAACTGTCATAATGGCCTGTATTCAATATACGTTTTTTCCAGAAAATGTCAAGACATTACGATAAAAAAAACCATTAATTTTGCTCGCCGGAATTAGCGATTTTCCCGTCAATTAAGCGAATAATTCTATCCGCTTTTTCAGCTAAACTCATATTATGTGTAACGATAAACAGGGTTATGCCGGTATCGTTGTTCAATGTCCATAACAAATTATGCAGTTGCTCTCCTCCTGTTCTGTCAAGGTTTCCCGATGGTTCATCTGCAAATAATATTTTGGGATTATTTAAGAGAGCTCTTGCAACGGCTACTCTCTGTTGTTCACCACCGGATAATTCAGCCGGGAAATGAGAAACACGCTCCGACAATCCTACCATCCCGAGTAATTCTTTTGCCTGCTTTTCACTTTTTGAAAAAGATTGACCATGTATCAGGCCCGGTATCAGCACATTCTCAAGTGCCGTAAATTCGGGTAATAAATGATGAAACTGAAAAACAAATCCGACATCCTGATTCCGGAACCGCGCAAGAAGGTCATCCTGGAATGTGAATATATTTTCTTTACCATAGTATACCTCCCCCTCATCCGGTCGATCCAGTCCTCCCAAAATATGGAGCAAGGTACTTTTTCCGGCACCGGATGGCCCTATAACCGCAATCGTTTCGCTTTTTCTGATATCGAGAGAAATACCTTTTAACACTTCAAGTGTCTGCTTTTTCGACATTGAATATCGCTTTTTGATATCCTTTGCCCGTAATATATAATCTGTCTTTTTCATCCAAATCCTGTGTTTAGTATTATTCCCATCTTACCGCTTGTGCAGGTAAGATATTGGCTGCGCGCCGGGCAGGATAGAGCGCTGCAAGTGACGATAGTAATAGTGCTGCTCCTCCGACGGCGAAAAAATCCAACATTCTGGTTTCAACCGGTAATGCCGGGATTATATATACGGTAGGATCCAGCGGAAAGATATGATACTGGATCTGCAGATAACATACGACATACCCTATGATACCTCCGAGTATTGAACCGATCAGTCCCACGAGGATTCCTTCGAACAAATATATTCGAACGACTTCCCGTCTGGTTGCACCCATAGCTTTTAAGACACCGATATCCCTCGTTTTTTCTATTACCGACATTGTCAGTGACCCGAGTATGTTAAAAGTCGCAACGGCGATTATTAATGACAATATTATATAGGCAGCCCATCGTTCCATCTCCATGACTGAATATAAATCACGATGAAGATCGTACCAGGTACTAACCCGGTATTCGCTGCCGAGTTTGCGTTGAAGATCGCGTTTTACATTTTCCGATTGCCGAAAATTATGTAACCTGAGCTCTACCCCGGTTACATTATCCCCGGCCCTGTACAACCGTCGGGCACTTTGCAATGAAACAAAAGCATAATTTGCATCATAGTCCTGATTCATCGATTCATAAATTCCCGAAACGATGTATCGGCGGAGCACGGGCTGTCCGAACCGCAGCAATGCCGCTTCCATTCCCTGCGGACTGATTACGGTAACCGTATCTCCCATCATTGCGTTGAGCCGGTCGGCAAGGCCGATACCGAGCACAATCCCATCGGAGCCATCCGGACGGTCAAGAAGCAAAGCTCCGAGAACGATTGATTCATCCACTCCCGACACATCCGCAATTTTGTTCTGGTCCATGCCTCGTATATTCACAATCCGGTTAAGATTACTCACAACCATCATTGCCCGACCGCTTATAACGGGTGAATACGCTTCGACACGGTCATCGGGCTCAATAATTGATGCCACGTTCTCATAATCCTGAAGGACAGGACCCCGTGCGGGTTCAATCCGTATGTGAGGATCGAATCCAATCAGTATGTCGGTAACCAGACTATTAAAACCGTTAAATATCGAAAGCACGATAATGAGTGCCGCTACACCCACAGTAATCCCGATAACCGAGATAAGAGTAATGATGCTGATAAAGCGCGCCTTTCGCTTTGAAAGAAGATACCGCCTCGCTATGAATCGTTCAAACCTCATCACGCAAACCGAATTGTTCGTATGGGATCAAGACGTCCGGCAAGATAGGCCGGAATCAGAGTACATATAAAGCACATAGTAAGTGCTATACCTGAAACTATAATATACTGAAACGGTACGATTGCGATAGGGACATAATTCATGTAGTATATTTCACCCGGAATCGATATGATTTTATACGTATGCTGCATGAAACAAAGTATGAAACCAAGCGCATTACCGATAAGAACTCCGATCACCCCGACAATCATTCCGTCGATAACGAATATCCTTCCGATTCGGCTGCGTGTCATACCGAGCGCTTTCAGGATACCGATTTGATTTGTTTTCTCCATAACGAGCATGAGCATCGTTCCGATAATATTGACCGAGGCTACGAGAACAATTAATCCCAGGATCAGCGGTATCGGTTTTTTCTGCAACTCGATCCAGGTAAATAAATGACGATACATTTGATACATAGTCCGGGGATAGTGTGGGTAACCGAGTGACAGAAACAGTGATTCCGATATTTCCGGTATCCGGTCAATATGCTGCACCATTATGTCATATCCCGAAACGTTGTCCTCCATTCGTAGCATTCGCTGTGCAGCCGCCAGACTGACAAACACATAAATATCGTCGTACTCAGCCATTCCCGTAACATATATACCCGTTACAACAAATTGCGCAGCGCGTGCAAAACCGATCAATGTTCCCTCCGACTGTTCGAGGGCAAATATGGTTATCCGCTCACCGATATCGACGGCAAGTTGACGGGCCAGTTTCTCACCAAGTATGATACCGCCACGATTCGGTTCCTGCTCCGAAAGGTCGAACGAACCGCCGACGATATAATCTCCAATCAGGTTTACATCGTCCCGGGC
The DNA here is from genome assembly GCA_007131635.1 of Bacteroidota bacterium. Classification (GTDB taxonomy): domain Bacteria; phylum Bacteroidota; class Ignavibacteria; order T3Sed10-11; family T3Sed10-11; genus T3Sed10-11. The sequence goes on from SLQE01000270.1 coordinate 10,819, forward strand.
ATCGATGCCTTTCATAAGGATTCCCTCAAATCCTTCCCTGGAGCGGATCATTCCTTCCCGCTGAATAAAGGGAGTAACCGATCGTATATCCCCTTTTGATTTTATGGTCTGTTTCGTTTCTTCTATATTAGCCAACGGTTGATTTTGAAATCCCGTCACCTGAATATGTGATGCGAAGCCCAGCAGTGTCTCTTCGAGCTTGCGTTCAAAGCCTGTAATGATCGCCAGGGCCACGATGAGAACGGCGGTACCGATGGTAACGCCGAGGATTGCGATAAAGGTAATAAATGAGAGAAAGCCCGTGCGGTGCCGGGAAGATACATAACGGCGGGCTATGAAAGATTCAATTGCCATAAGCGAGTGACCGGCCTTAAGCCGTTTTCACGATTGACTGAGATCCGTATTCTATTAAATACGCTTTTATAAATGCATCCAGGTCACCATCCATCACGCCCCGCGTATCGCTTGTCTCAACATTCGTGCGGTGATCCTTCACCATATTGTACGGATGGAATACATACGACCGTATCTGACTTCCCCACTCTATCTTCTTCTTCGCCCCTTCTATGGCATCGCGCTTTGCCTCCTCTTCTTCCCTCATTTTCTGATACAGCCTTGCTTTCAACATCATCATAGCGCGTTCACGGTTCTGATGTTGTGACCGTTCCTGCTGGCATGCGACAACGATTCCCGACGGAAGATGCCTGATCCGAACGGCGGTTTCCACTTTGTTCACATTCTGTCCCCCTTTACCGCCCGAGCGGAATGTATCCATTTCTATATCGGCAGGGTTTATTTCGATTTCGACATCGCCGTCCTGTTCAATTTCAGGATAAACATATACCGAAGCAAAGGACGTGTGACGCCGTGCATTCGAATCGAACGGTGAGATGCGAACCAGGCGGTGAACGCCATTCTCTGCTTTAAGATATCCGTAGGCATAGAGTCCGCGTACTTCTATGGTGGCGCTTTTAATGCCGGCACCATCACCTTCCAGCGTATCGAACAGGGCAGCGGTAAACCCCTTTCGTTCTGCCCAGCGCAGATACATTCTCATCAACATTTGTGCCCAATCCTGAGCTTCGGTTCCACCCGCACCCGAATGAATAGTCAGTAATGCATTTCGCTGATCGTCCTCACCGCTTAACATACTCTGGAACTCAAGGTTAGCAACACCTTCTTTTACCTTGTTGTATTCGGTATGGATTTCATCTTCTAATGAGTCATCCCCCGATTCCTCTGCGAGTTCAATCAGTGTGGCGAGATCTTCAACTTGTTTATCCAGGTCACTCCAGGTATCCACCCATTGTTTTCGGGTAGTAATTTCCCGCATAACTTTTTGTGCACCGATATTGTCGTCCCAAAACCCTGGCTCCTGGGTTTTTTCCTGGAAGTCTGCAATTTCGTGCTCTTTTCCCTCTATGTCAAAGATACCTCCGTAAATAAACGATCTTTGAACGTACATCCTGTAATTCAGCTTTTATTTCCTGCATAATTGTTTCACCTCTCGATTAAACAGTCTCTTCGATTTCTAATTCCATTCGTAACATGGCAGCTGCAAACGTTTTTCCCTGTGCATCGGTCATAAGCGATTTAGTTCCCCCTCCTCCGAGAGCACCATGTAAAAGGAAATTCAGCGCACCAAGATTCGGCAACTCAAAACGTTCTACACGCCCTTTCACCATCGTTCCGAAAAAAGATTTTACTTTTTCTTCCGTGACATATTTCTTTAATACGGGATAATCTTTTTCATCTCGGGCGATAAGACCTATGTTTACCGTATCGCCTTTATCACCGGACCGGGCATGTGCTATGTCGATTAAACGTATATTCATAATTATAATTGTTCAATAGTTATTGATGGTTCCACAGCATCTTTCGGGATCAATGCAGGCCAGAATGCAATAACTTCACTCGGCTTTGGACGACCGCCTGCGAATCCTGTCACACTCGGCGGACCGGTAAGAATCAGCGGGGCGATTTCTTTACCAAAGCGCTCAACCGATTCATAATGTTTTCCACGAACACCGACCCGCAACACAACTTCGTTCACCGGATTGGGCATCGCTGCAAGATGATCGTGACAGGCATTGACACCGACGTACTCCGTGCGAATTTCCTCGAATTCCAGACCGAGGTTCTTCAGCCGCTCGCGTAAAATCCTGTCAGCGGCTTTCGCTTTTTCAAGCGCATCGGGCCAGGTATAGGTTAATGTGCTTACCGCCGTATAGCCGTCGGCAAAGGACATTGAGACCTTATACGTATCGGTGCGGGGTCTTCCTTTGACACCAGTCATCTTTACCCGGCCGGGTCCGTCATCCGAGAGCTGTATGGTCGTGAAGTCTGCAATCACTTCCGGGGTGATATACTTATTCGGATTTCCGATCTCATACAACAACTGTTCTTTCACCGTTTGCCGGGAAACGAGGCCGCCGGTTCCTTCATGCTTTGTAATCACTATAGTACCGTCGGGGTAAGCCTCAGTTATCGGGAAACCGATATTTTCCAATCCGGGAACCATCTTCCAGTCTGCTGAAAAATTACCGCCTGTTGCCTGTCCGCCGCACTCCATAATATGTCCCGCAATGGTACCTGCGGCAAGCTTGTCCCAATCATCTTCTTTCCAGTCATATTCGTATATCATCGGCGCCAGAGTCAGCCCGGTATCGGTTGTTCTTCCGGTTATGACTATATCGGCTCCCCGGCGTAAAGCTTCGACAATCGGGAACGCCCCGAAATACACATTCGCGCTCGAGAGCCGGTCTGCTATTGTTGCAACATCCTCACCGGTTTCCATGTTCCTGAATGCATTACCATCTGAGCGGAGTTCATCGATGCGTGTCAAGATATCATCGCCGGTCACAATACCGACGATCAATTTTTTAATACCGATCTTTCTGGCACTGTCGAGTATTGCCCCGGCACAGGCATGCGGATTCACCCCTCCCCCGTTCGTGATGATCTTCACCTTACGTTCGAGACAATCCGGTAATATATCTTCGATCAGCGGGATCATATCTTTTGCATACCCCAGGGCCGGATTTCGCCGTTTCTGCTTCTGCATTATCGACATTGTGACTTCCGCGAGATAATCCATCACAAGATAATCTATCGGTCCTTGTGTGACCTGTACCCTGGGTGCCGTTAGCAGATCTCCCCAAAAACCCTGTCCGCTGGCTATTCGTATTTGTTCTTTCATACGTTATAGTCTGAGTTTTAAATGTAATTCTTTTAATTGCTCTTCGGTTACTTCCGACGGTGATCCGTCCATCAGAGATAAACCGCTGCTTGTCTTCGGGAACGCGATAACATCACGTATAGATTTCATCCCGGTAAACAACATGACCATTCTATCAAAGCCGAAGGCAATACCTCCATGCGGCGGGGCACCGTACTTAAACGCATCCAGGAGAAATCCGAATTTTTCCCGCGCTTCCTGCTGACCGATACCGAGCTTTTCGAATACCAGTGATTGCAGTTCCGGGGTGTGTATCCTGATGCTACCGCCTGCAATTTCATTTCCGTTCATGACGAGATCATAAGCCCGCGCTTTGACACCGTCTACACCATCCTTTAGTTTTTCAATATCACTGAGACGCGGTGACGTAAACGGATGATGCATTGCATAATAACGTTTATCCTCATCGTGCCATTCAAATAACGGGAAATCCGTCACCCATAACATATCAATCTTATCTTTTTGTATAAGATCCAATCGTTTCCCGAACTCAAGACGCAAATCACCGAGCACCCCGTAACACTTCTTCCAGGTGTCGGCAACGATCAGCATTAAATCTCCGGTCTTTGCACCGAGAGCGTGCGCGACGGCGGTCATATCATCCTGCGTAAGAAATTTCTGAACCGGTGTTTCGAAGCCCTCTTCCGTTACCTTTATATACACCAGGCCTTTTGCACCGAGTGATTTCGTCAGATCGACAAGATTATCGAGTTGATTACGCGTATACGACGCGCATCCGGGTGCGATAAAACCGGCAACGGCCCCGCCCTGTGCAACGGTCTCACTGAACACTTTGAACGGCGTATGTTTCACCACATCGTTTAACGTGGTGATCCCGAGACCGAAACGTCGATCGGGTTTATCAGAACCGTATCGCTCCATCGCCTGCTCGTAGGATAATCTGTCAAATGGAGCAGCGATCTCTACACCGAGGACATCTTTCAATAGACGTACAAGAAGCCCCTCAGATAAAGTCCAAACTTCTTCTTCCTCTACAAACGACATTTCAACATCGATCTGCGTGAATTCGGGCTGACGGTCGGCACGCAGGTCTTCATCACGGAAACATTTTACTATCTGAAAATACCGGTCGAATCCGGACACCATCAGGATCTGCTTATATGTCTGAGGTGACTGCGGCAGCGCATAGAATTTACCCTTGTTAATTCTGCTGGGAACAAGGAAATCCCGGGCACCCTCGGGCGTACTCTTCATCAGTACGGGCGTTTCGATTTCTATAAAATCGTTTTCATCGAAATAACTTCGCGCAGCCTGTGCCATAGCGTGGCGTATCAGTATATTATTACGCATGATCGGCCGGCGAAGGTCGATATACCGGTATCGTAACCGGTGATCTTCACTGACTTCCACTCTGTCCTGAACGTGAAATGGCGGGGTTTCGGATTTATTTAATATCTCAAGTTCATTGACAATAACATCGACTTCACCCGTCGGGATGTTAGGATTATACGTTCCCTCCGGACGGTGTTCCACGACTCCCTTCACGGCTACAACATATTCACCCCGCAGTACGTGAGCGCGCCGGTATAGTTCTTCGTTATGCTGGGGAGCAAAAACAATTTGAGATATTCCATAGCGATCGCGTATATCAATGAAAATAACTCCACCCAGATCGCGACGGCTGTCAACCCATCCATTGAGAACAACGGTCTTACCGATATGTTCCCTTCGTAATGCTCCGCACGTATGTGTTCTTTTTAGAAACGCTTTCTTTTCGATATCCATGAATACGCAGATTTCAGGTTAATGATACATCGATATATTTATTGCACAAAAGCCGTAAACTAATAATATACAAAAAGGCAGCGATGGGAGCAATTTTTTCCGGAATGATTGTGAAGGGGCAACAGCCGGATGCCCCTTCACTGTGTTCATTATTAAGCAGGAACGTGTTTTTCGATTTTTTCAATAAGATGTCTTTTCGGGACAGCACCGATAATTTGATCGACGACCTGACCGTCTTTAAAAAGAAGTAATGTCGGAATGCTGCGGACACCAAACTTACCGGCGGATTGAGGGTTCGAATCTACATCGACCTTTGCAACTTTTAACTTCCCGTCATAGTCTTTTGCAATCTCTTCAACAACCGGTGCTATCATTTTGCACGGTCCGCACCATTCTGCCCAGAAATCGACCAGGACAGGTGAAGCCGATTGTACTACTTCATTGTCAAAACTTGAATCAGTTACTTCAATTGGTTTCATGTTGTTCCTCATTGATAGTATATATTTAGTTAGCAGTTATTGAATTTTCACCGAGCAATTGTTGAATTTCTGTGATAAAAGCATCGCTGGGATTTACCATATACCGGCGGCTATGCCATTTCTGAGGAGTCGACTCATCCGCTCCTCCAACGATAAAGACACATGAACAGTTCCCTTCATACCGCTCCAGTATGTCACGAAGTTTTTTAACCGTCTCCGTCCCTACACTGCCGATTTCGAGCGAGATCACGACGTTTTTCGCATACTGCTGCCGCGCATCGGTCAGAGCATATACAACCGAGGGGAGTATCTTCAACGTATCTTCGGTAGGTTGCGCTTTTCCTTCGATGATGACAAGGGAATCGGGGTATAACAGACTTTTATATTGCCTG
>SLQE01000057.1 GCA_007131635.1 Bacteroidota bacterium
CTGCCCGGAAATTCCGTTACAACATGATGTGCCGTACGGTCGTTTCCGATTATAAAGTGCATCCGGGCCTGGCCGTATACTGCATCATCGATAAGATGCGATTCCGGGAAACGATATGCGATCTCTTCGTAAGCTGCTAAAGCTCTTCTCGGATCGTTTAAGTGTTCTTCATATACTATCCCTAATCGGTAGAGTGCTTCCGCGGTAAGCGGTGTTTGAAAACCGTCGGCGTACACCCGCAACCGTTCAGCAGCTTTGTTATACTGACCGGTTTCAAGATAATTCATCGCCGACCGGATATATGCCTCTTCTTTTATTCTTTCGGATGGATTCATATCGATGATCCGGTCCCACCATTCGACCGCGCGATGATTATTCCGCATACCTTCGTTACTTCTCGCCGCTCCCTGCCAGATGATTATAAGTTCATCTCTTGTTGCAGTCGCGGCATATTGCCTCGCATACAGGTCGAAAAATGTTGCCGCGCTGGAGTAATCTCCGAGTGCTTTATAACTTTCGGCGATTCCGAACATCGCACGACGGCCTGCATACCTCGTCTTTTCATCATCACTGCCTTCAACCGATCTCTGTGTGCGGCGGAAAAAATTGACGGCTTCGAGATGCAAACCCTGCTCCTGATACAGTTCTGCCCGATAGAGAAGTGCATAAGGATACACCGGCGTTTGCTCGAATTGGGTTATCACGCGGCTGTATTCTTCATCGGCACGATCGAATATCCCCTGTTGATGATATGCCTGTGCGAGGCCGAGAATGGCTTCGGCACGCATGTGTGTCGAGCGTGTGTCCGTTGCCAGATCGGGTATCTCTGCAATGACTCTTCTGAAAACGTCCGCGGCTTTCGGGTATGCACCTTCATCGAGCCGGTATGAACCGAAACGCAGTCTTGCCTCAAGCGTAACATCCGATAAACTGTGCTGTAAGATTATACGCCGGAGATATTCATTGGATTTTTTTCTGTCGCCGGATTCTTCAAAGTACGTGCTCGCCTTGAGCATTGCGGTAGGGAGTATTTCGTGATTCGGGTGAAACTGAAAAAGTCTTTCAAGGGCGAGTCCGGCGTCGGAGAAGCGATTCTGTTCTGCATAAATATCGGCGATATTCCACCAGGCATCGGGTGCCCTTCTGTGGTCGGGGAATGTCAATGCAAATGTTTGCAGCGTCATACGGGCATTATCGGGCTGTCCGAGGTGCCGGTACACCATACCGAGATAGAAACGCGATTCGATACCCTGAAGTGTCTGAGGATGAGCTTCAATGATGGATCTGAAATGGTCCATCGATAGCGTGTAATTGCCCTCATCGTACAGTTGTACCGCGACAGCGAACTCATCCACGATTGCGGTGTCGGGTTCTTCAATGGTTAAAGTATCCGGAACAAAGACAGACGTTGTATCGTCTGGAAAAACCGGGGATACAAACATGAAGACAAAGAATAAAGTTATGATTGTAAATAGGAAACGTCCCGTCACGGTACATCTCTCCGTCATGTTTTGTGATAACAATGCAATGATACAGATTCCTGAGTCAGGTGTAAGTTAAGATATTTCAATGAATACAGCAACAATGTGAGGGAGGGGAAGAGTGATATGTGCAGCTGACGAGTCTTTTATCACCGGCCGGGAATTTTAACGGAAATTATATATGATAACGTTGCCGGTCGATGGATCGGCCGTATTATCGTTGTTTATGATTGCAGCATTATCCGATTTTCATGTCGCAGGTGCGGGGCCTCTGTGTAACAGCGATTGTAACAGATGTGAGATAACATCAAATCGTGCTTTCAGGAGATAACCGAACGGGTCCTAAAAAACCGCTTTCATATACTCCCGCCGCATACGGGCGATGGCTTCGATGGAAATCTCTTTCGGACAGACAGCTTCACACTCGGCATAATTTGAGCAGTCGCCGAATCCTTCTTTTTCCATCTGTTCGATCATCCGGAGAGCACGCCGTTTACGTTCCGGTTCTCCCTGCGGAAGCAGCGAATATTGTGCAATCTTGGCACCGGTGAACAGTGATGCCGAGGAGTTCGGACATGCGGCAACGCAGGCTCCGCAGCCGATACAGGCGGCAAAATCCATTGCCCGCTCCGCCTTTTCCTGTGGTATCGGGAGAGCATTTCCGTCGGGAGGTGCGCCGGTATTAACCGAAATATATCCTCCGGCTATCATAATACGATCGAAGGCACTCCTGTCCACAACGAGATCTTTTATCACCGGGAAACCTTTTGCCCGGAACGGCTCGATGACGATTGTTTCGCCCTCTTTGTAATGACGCATGTGAACCTGACACGTCGCCGCTCCTTTCCACGGGCCGTGTGACACGCCGTCGATCACCATGCCGCACGAGCCGCAGATCCCTTCGCGGCAATCGCTGTCGAATTCAACGGGTTCTTCACCTTTCGCGATGAGGTCTTCATTCAGGAAGTCGAGCATCTCAAGGAACGACATATGCTCATTCGCCTCGATAGTATAAATTTTAAAACCGCCCCGGTCGTTTGGTCCTTTTTGCCGCCAGATTTTCAGATTGAGTTTCATTGGAACGTGATCTCCGATTCGATGTGTGGATAAAATTAAAAACTATTTATAACTCCTCTGTGCGAGTTTGACTGCTTCAAATTGTAACGGTTCTTTGTGCAGCTTTGGTTTTTTCCCTTCGCCTTTGTACTCCCATGCCGCGACATAGGTAAAATGATCATCGTCGCGTAATGCTTCGCCGTCTTCGGTCTGGTATTCCTCGCGGAAATGACCGCCGCACGATTCATTCCGGTGTAATGCATCCTGTGCCATTAATTCGCCCAACTCGAAGTAGTCCGCAAGCCTGCCTGCATACTCAAGGTCTTTGTTGAATCCCTGATCACTGCCGATCACCTTGAGATTTTCCCAGAACTCACCGCGAAGATCTTTTATTTGCCCGATTGCAGTCTCAAGACTTTTTTTCGTACGTGCCATGCCGACATTGCCCCACATGATCTTACCGAGTTCGCGATGAAATTGCAGTACGGTTTTATTGCCGTTAATCCCGAGCAACTTTTGGGTTATTTGCGATACATTGTCGCTTGCTTCATTGAAAGCATCGTCCTCGGTGGAAACTTTCGGTAACTCGGTTGACGCAAGATAATCGCCGAGCGTATACGGAATAACAAAATACCCATCGGCCAGACCCTGCATCAAAGCACTTGCGCCGAGACGGTTTGCACCGTGATCGGAAAAATTCGCTTCACCAAGCACATACAGTCCCGGGATAGTACTCATAAGATTGTAATCTACCCAAAGTCCGCCCATGGTGTAATGGACTGCCGGATAGATCCGCATCGGTACTTCGTACGGATTTTCGTCGGTGATACGATGGTACATATCGAAGAGATTACCGTATCTCTGTTTGATGACCTCTTTTCCGAGGCGATTGATTGCATCTTTGAAATCCAGATATACAGCGAGTCCGGTTTCGCCGACACCGCGCCCCTCGTCGCAGACTTCTTTCGCCGAGCGGGACGATATATCGCGCGGTGCAAGATTACCGTAGCTGGGGTATTTCCGCTCCAGGTAATAATCACGTTCGTCCTCGGGAATGTCATTCGGGTTTCGATTATCGCCCTTGCTTTTCGGTACCCAGACGCGGCCGTCGTTCCGTAAGCTCTCGCTCATCAACGTGAGTTTCGACTGATAATCTCCCGACTGCGGAATGCACGTCGGATGAATTTGCGTGTAGCAGGGATTACCGAATGCGGCACCGCGTTTATGGCAGCGCCAGACCGCGGTCGCATTTGAATTCTTTGCGTTGGTGGAAAGATAATATACGTTGCCGTATCCACCGGTGCAGAGAAGTACGGCATGTGCTTCGTGGCGTTCAATTTCTCCGTTGATCAGATTGCGTGTAATAATACCCCGCGCTTTTCCGTCTACCATGACAAGGTCGAGCATTTCACGTCTCGGGAAGAGTTTAACCTGACCGGTTTCGACCTGGCGCATCATTGCACTGTATGCGCCAAGTAAAAGTTGTTGCCCGGTTTGTCCCCGAGCATAGAATGTACGCGAGACCTGTGCACCGCCGAACGACCGGTTAGCAAGTAAACCGCCGTAATCCCTCGCGAACGGGACGCCCTGCGCTACGCACTGGTCTATAATAGAACCGCTGACCTGTGCAAGCCGGTATACGTTTGCTTCGCGTGCCCGGAAATCTCCGCCTTTTACCGTATCCACAAACAATCGCCAGATCGTATCTCCGTCGTTCGGGTAGTTCTTTGCGGCGTTTATTCCGCCCTGTGCAGCTATACTGTGTGCGCGGCGCGACGTATCGTGAATGAAATACGCTTTTACGTTGTAACCGAGCTCACCGAGTGAAGCCGCGGCAGAGGCGCCGGCGAGTCCGGTACCGACGACAATGATCGTGAATTTTCTTTTATTTGCCGGACTGACGAGCTTAATACTGTTTTTATGTTGATCCCATTTATCATTGACGGGACCGGCTGGAATTTTCGAATCGAGTTTCATTATGACCCTCTATGCTGAAGTTCAAACAAAGAAATAAATATAAATTGGAAGAAAAATAAAACCGAACGCTATGAGTACGGCAAAGATACCGCCCACCGTATATAGTATGGGAGATAGCTTCGGGTTATTTGCTCCCAATGACTGGAATGCACTCCATATCCCGTGTCGCAGGTGAAATCC
>SLQE01000346.1 GCA_007131635.1 Bacteroidota bacterium
TGAGAGTGAGGTAACAATCAGAGTATTCAATACCGAAGGTCGGGAGGTGTTAAAACCCGTGAGTTCCGGAATTTACCGGCAAGGGTATCATACCGTGAAAATTCAACCGATGGATCTCGCAAGCGGAGTTTATTTTTATCAAATCGCAGCCAGATCATTAGCCAGATCAAAAATATTTCTCGATACCAAGTCAATGATACTATTACGATAGCTGAACAAAGGAGGAGTATATATCCAGATATTATTACCTTTATACCCCATATTTTGTAAGGCGTTGTTTTACAAACACTTACAAAATTCGGTCAACGATTAATCAAAGAAAACTTGAAAATAGCATTTTTTTTTATTTACTTAATATATTGATAATATTGGCATAACATAAGTAAGTGGTAAGTATAAATATACCATTTCGTTATTTATACTCGAGAAAATGCATACTGTGAAGGAGAGTGGTGAAATTGGTGTCTCCCCCGGTTTTCCCTTCCACCACAATAATCTATATGTCTTGTTCGCGTTCAGAAGTAATTTGTTTTGAGATATGGCTATATTAAAACGAAATCCCGTCATACGGCTCTTTTTGATTTTAGGAATTGTCATCGGTATGCTCCTGGTTTTGCCGGTTAAAATACCTTTCACTATTTCATCCCACGCTAAGCTTTTTCATGGAAAAGAATGGATAATCAGTAAAGATGACGGCGGTCGGATAAGTGCCGTCCTTCTCGACCGTATAAGCGGTCTAACGGAGAATTACCGATTACATCAGTTTGATCGGCAGGACGCGGTCCGGTTTGAACTGCATAGTTCCGTTGTTCCGGGAAATCATATACAAACGGGAGATACGGTCGGTAGTATCTATTCGACCCGGCTTAGCAGGGAATATATTTCACTGGTCGGTGATCTTGCAGTCACGCGGGCTTCGGTCGGTCTCTACTTATCCGGTGAAAAAGAGGCGGTAATAGAGGAAGCACAAAATCGTCTCGCATATGCCGAGCAGCAATTAAGAGGACACGCAAGAATCCTGGAGCGGCAGCGGGAATTACACGACCGGGAGCTGATCTCGGATGAGGAACTTGATATCGTGGTTCAACAAAAACAACTTTATGAGATCAATATACGTGTCGCGGAATCCCGTTTGCAGACCGCCCTTACCGGAGCGAAAGATGAGCAGATCGAATATCTCAATGCAAAAATACAAGCCCTCGAGGATCAAATACGTTCGCTTGAACAAACCCTGGATGACTATACATACGTTTCACCTATCGATGGTATCGTATATCACACGTTTTCACCCGATACACTTGCCCTCATCGGTGATCCTGAAATGCACGTTGCCGTCATTCCTGTACCGTTTCGCTATCGCCCGTACATCATAAACGGCCAGCAGGTTAGATTGCGAATCCCGGGTAATAATATCGCAACGTGCGATGGCACCGTGCACTTGATCGGTAATACAGCGCATCTTATGAACGGCGGACAGTATTTCATGATCAGTGCTATTATCGACAATTTGGATGACGGGTATCTACCCGGTATTATGGCGTCAGCGTCAATTAAAACAGAACCGGTAACCATAAGGGAATATCTTTTGCGGTATACCCGACCGATATTTAACTGAGTGATACGTGGCAAGACTTGAATACAAATACTTAGTACGATACGAACACCTGGAACGTTTCCGGAGTATGATTACCCCGTTCCTGGACCGGGACGTCTACGCATCCAACGGGGATATACCGGAATATAGTGTGCGAAGTATTTATTTTGATACTCCGACACTTCGATACTATGAGGAAAAGATGGAGGGTATCGATGTCCGGAAAAAACTTCGTATCCGGGGATATAACGGCGGCGGTAAAAATCCGGAAGTATTTCTCGAGATCAAAAGGAAAAACATTCAAACCGTATGGAAAAACCGGGCGCCTTTGTACCATAAAAAAGTAGAGGATCTCCTGCAAACCGGCGATGTGGACAGCTTTATAATTACCGATAACGGTATTGCTAACGCGGCGGATAACGCCCGGCGTTTTTTATTTCACGTGTATCAGCATGCACTGCAACCATTGGTACTTGTTACGTATGAACGCGAAGCATATACCGGACGGTTTAATCGCGATTTTCGTCTTACGATCGACAAAAACCTTCGTAGTGCCATATATCCGGAAATCAGGGATCTCTTTTCCGAAAAGCACATGGTCCGGTGTATACCGCATCATTTTGTCGTCGAAGTCAAGTTTAAAAACCGTATGCCGAATTGGATACACTCGATACTCGGTACATTCGGTGTCCGTAGGCGCGCCGTCTCAAAATATTGCATCGGCCTTGAAGCACATAAAAAAGTAGAAAAACATTTTACCAAACATGCCGTTCGTGCCTGTGCACCGGCAGTTCATAAATAAATATAGATTATGCTCGACGATCTTTCAACATTATTTCAATTCGATCTGACGATCGATCAAATCATCGTCAATACCGCGGTTGCAACAATCTGCGGTCTTTGCATTATGTATTTGTATCGGATAACATACCAGGGACCGAGTTACTCACAATCGTTCGCAGGTTCGATGGTAATACTTTCGATGTTGACGGCGATTGTTATCATGGTAATCGGTAATAACCTCGCACGGGCCTTCGGGCTCGTCGGGGCGATGTCCATTATTCGTTTCCGAACCGCGATAAAAGATCCGCAGGACATTGTGTACATTTTCTTTTCGCTGGCGGTCGGTATGGCCGCGGGTGCGGGATTACATCTCGTAGCCGTCATCGGAACGGGATTAGTCAGTATCGTAACGTATGTTCTCTCCTTCAATAAAGGAGGAGCAGCGCAGCGGAGGGAATTTTTATTGCAATTTTCGATGAACGGTTCAACAGCAGATGAAGCACCGTATCTTTCTACGATGAATCGCTTTTGTAAAGACCATAAGCTCGTAAATATGAAATCTCTGAACGAAGGTAAAACGCTTGAATTATCATACTATGTTCGGTTAAAGAACCAGGATAAAGGTCCTGCATTTGTACGCGAACTTGAAAAGACACCCGGGATAGAAAGAGTCAATTTATTCTTTGATGAAGAGAATTACTAATCGCGGGAATGTCCAAACCAATTTCATAATGATAAAATAACACCTCTTTTCTTTTAATTTGATGATGATGAATGTTAGTGTGAGGATATTTAGTATTGTTTTGGCGATAGTTCTGGTCTACGGCCCGGCAAATGCGCAATCAATCTTTATGAATGAGGTCATGGCATCCAACGGAATCACCATTGCCGATGAAGACGGTGATTATGAGGATTGGATTGAGTTATATAATTCGGGTGATACGGAAGTAAACCTCGAAGGCTATGGATTATCCGACGATTATGGGAATGCATTTGCCTGGCTGTTTCCCGATACAGTGCTGGGTCCGGGGGAGTTCCTGCTAATATGGGCATCGGGTAAAAATCGAACTACTCCCGGTGAAGCATTGCACACAAATTTCAGCATCAGCGCAGCCGGAGAGGAGCTGATACTCACATCACCAACCGGTGAGCGGATCGATGAACTGATACCGACAGCTATTCCGCACGATATATCCTACGGCAGGCAACCGGACGGTGGGAGCGAATGGTATTTTTTTTCGGAGCCGACACCCGGCGCACCTAACGAGACCCCTGCTTTTATCGGACAGGTTGATCCACCCGTTTTTTCCCACACCGGAGGTTTTTATCACGATCCATTCGATCTTTCCATCGGGAATGCCGACACAAGCATTTCTATTTATTATACGCTCGACGGTTCCGAACCGACGGACTCATCTTCTCTCTACGGGGAATATATTCATATTTATGATAGAGATGATATTCCAAACGATATTTCAGAAATACCGACAAACATTAATTATAACTGGCGGTCACCGGGAGGCCAGGTCAATAAAGTAATGGTTGTCCGCGCCCGCGCTTTCGCCGACGGCTATTTACCGAGTGAGACCGTTACTCACACCTTTATTGTAGAGCCTGCCGGAGCGGAACGGTACACATTCCCGTTGCTCTCAATAGCGACGCACCGGGATAATTTATTCGATGATGATATCGGAATTTATGTTCCCGGAAGCAATTACGTGCCGCCATCTCATCCCATCCGTCCCTGGGAACAACAGGGTAACTTCACGCAGCGGGGACCGGAGTGGGAACGAACCGTACATATGGAGTATTTCAGTGAGGATGGAGTCCGCGAGTTAGCTCACAATGCCGGAGTACGTATACACGGAGGAGCATCCAGGACATTCTCGCATAAAAGTCTGCGGATGTATGCCCGCGCCGGCCTCGGCAGCGATTGGTTTGAATTTCCCTTTTTTAAGGATAAAACGCTACCGCGGATAAAAAGATTTATTTTACGGAATTCGGGAAACGATATCGAACATACAATGTTTCGGGATATATTCATTCAGCAGCTCGTAAAGGATCTCGACATCGATTATCAGGGCTACCGACCGGTTATTGTTTTTTTAAACGGTGAATACTGGGGAATCCATAACCTGCGGGAACGAATTGATAAATATTATTTCGAAACAAACCACGGTGTCGATCCCGATAATATCGATTTACTTACGGAGTATTTTATCGTAAGGGAGGGTGATGATCAGCATTACCGGGATCTAATCACATACCTCACCGATAATGATATTGCCGATTCCGCACACTACCGGGCCGTTAATAGTATGATAGATATATCCAATTTCATCGATTACACTATAGCACAAATTTATATTGCCAATACCGACTGGCCGGCAAACAATATAGACTACTGGAGACCGAAAACGACGGACGGACGGTGGCGATGGGTTTTATATGACACTGACTTCGGTTTCGGATTGTTTGATCCGCACCGGGGTCATCTTCATAAGACCCTCGCAGCTGCGACCGCAGAAGAGGGTTCATCATATCCGAATACTTCGTGGTCTACTTTCCTGCTCCGGACACTTCTGAAAAATGATGAATTTCAACTGCAATTTATCACCCGGTTTGCAGATGTGATGAACACAACTTTTGATCCTGAGCGGGTTATTGCCACGATCGATTTTTTCCGGAATATGTATCAGCCCGAAATAGAAGAACATCGAGAACGTTGGTATCCGCATCTGTCAAAAAATATGTGGGAAAACAACATTGAAGTAATGCGGAGATTTGCCCGGAATCGACCTGATGCAATGCGTAATCAGATTGTAGGTCATTTCAATCTTCAGGGAACAGCTAACCTGACGCTCGGTATCAGTGAACCGAATGCCGGATCGATACAGGTGAACTCGTTTTTTATTGAAGAAAACCAATTTATCAAATCCGATTCACTTGACGGGCATTTCTGGGAAGGAACGTATTTTAAAGATATACCTGTTCATATCATAGCAAGTTCCTCTCCGGGATATGCATTTACCGGATGGGAGGGAATGGATCACCACAGTGATACATTAATTATCGTGCCGTCTGATACTATGCACTTCACTGCACTTTTTGAATATGACGGGGTGTATCATGACGGAATTATGAATCCCGAACCGCATGACCTTGCTCGGGGACCGTATCGATTTAATTACTGGCCGGATGATAAACCTGGAAATACCTTTCCGCCTCATATGGTTTTCCAGCAAACAAATTTAACCGACCCGGGCCTGACGGATGAAATGACGGATGTCTACCATATACCCGATGACGAATATCACAGCGATGATCACAGAAGTATCGGGTATCCATACAGTCTCACGAGACGTACGCGATTAACCGGTTGGGGAGCAGACGGCATTACTTTTATCAACACCGGACGCGACAGAGACCTCGGTGCCGCCGTACTTGCTCTGAATACAATGGGTCTTGACAGCATTATGGTCTCCTGGACAGGAGGAACCAGACTGCCTAATAGCAGAATCTATGCTATTCGATTACAATATCGTGTGGGTGTCACAGACCCGTTTAATGACGTGCTCGATGAAGACGGAGAGATCGTTGAATACGTTCGCCACCCGATCGGGGGACATTTTAAGTTTATGGAACCTGTCATGCTTCCCGAAGAAGCGAACGATCAGCCCTATGTTCAGCTCCGATGGAAATATTATCATGTCGACGGAACAAGCGGTCCGCGGGCAAAGCTCCTGCTTGATAACATCCTCGTTACAACCGGTAAACATCCGCATACCTTATTCCCGGATGCGTTCGAACTCGCGCAGGGAGATTACACGTTCGATTATTGGAGTCGGGAACAACCCGAGCATACTTTTCCCCCGAATATGATTTTTTTACAAAGCAGAATGGTTGATCCGGTATTAAACGATGAGATGGTCGAACCATATCATATCCCGTATTTAAATGCAGATCATAATGCTTATCACGCAAACGATCAGTTTACAACAGGTTTCCCGTATAATCTCACGGGACGAACGAGAATTAACGGGCTTGAAGACGACGGTATCGCATTTATCAATACCGGAAGGGGACGCGATCTTGGTGCCGCGGTTCTTGCACTCAATACGGAAGATAGAAAAAATGTGACGGTAAACTGGTCTGCCGGTACAATCATACCGAGCAGCAGGACGTACAATATCAGATTACTCTATCGGGTCGGGAAAAACAGTCCGTTCATGACTGTTTTCCGCAATGGTATGCCAGTAGAATATGAGCGAAGCGACCTTCAGGAATTTGAGAAAGATATGGGCTCGGTATCCCTTCCGTCCGATGTTGATAATAAACCCTATGTCCAGATCAAGTGGAAGTATTATTATACCGGCCAACGACTTGATCCGGAGGTGGGAAGCCGTGATATGCTTCGACTCGGTAATATCAGAGTAACTTCAAGATCTTTAGATGATGATACAGACGAGCCTGAAATACCGACTGAATATTTTTTAGAACAAAATTTCCCTAACCCGTTTAATCCTTCGACGGTTATCAGATACGGACTGCCGGAAAATAGTATGGTGACGATCAATGTATTCTCAGTACTCGGAAGAGAGGTTGCCGGCCTGGTTCATGGCGAACAGCCGGCCGGAATACATACAGTCGATTGGATATTGCCGCAACGGGGTATCGCATCCGGTGTATATTATTACCGGATTGAAGCAACAAGTCTTGAAGACCCGAGAACCCGTTATGTCGAGACGAAACCGATGGTCGTCATTAAATAATCTCATTTGTTGAGAGTGTGTACTTTTTTTCGTAGTTTATAATGCAATAGATGCAAGTCTGATGGTAACACTCCGATTCGGAACATATGACTAATTACTTTATTTATTTCTTACCTCAATATAATCATCAGTAACGTAAAGGAATCCATTTATGAGAAAATACTCAATATACGATTTGTTGTTGCTTTTTATAAGCATTACATGTACGCTATTCTCACAGGAAGAAGCACGCTTATTGCGGTTCCCGACAATACACGGAGAGCAATTAGTGTTTTCTTATGCAGGGGATTTGTACACGGTCAACTCGACAGGCGGTGTAGCGAGACGGCTGACAAATCATGAAGGTTATAATATTTTTCCCCGGTTTTCACCAGATGGCAGCTATATAGCGTTTACCGGTCAGTATGACGGCAATACCGAGGTTTATCTTATACCGGCTCAGGGGGGAATACCACAACGCTTGACCTACACGGCAACCCTCAGCCGGGATGACGTCTCGGACAGGATGGGACCGAATAATATTGTCATGGGATGGAAAGACAATGAGAATATTCTTATCCGATCGCGTCGTATAGAATGGAATTCATTCAACGGACAGTTGTATCTGGTTTCGAAAGAGGGAGGTATGCCGGAACAACTCCCGATCATTCGGGGCGGCTTTACATCTTATTCCTCCGATGATGACTCAAAAATAGCTTTTAACCGGATATTCAGGGAATTTCGCACCTGGAAACGATACCGTGGTGGTCAGGCGGATGATGTTTGGACTTACGATTTCAATACACAGGAGTTAACCAATATAACAAACAATCCTGCACAGGATATTATTCCTATGTGGCACGGAGATAAAATATATTTTATCTCCGACCGATACGATATAATGAATCTTTTCTCGTATGATCTGAATACGGGTGAAACAGTACAGCTAACTAATTTTACCGATTTTGATATTAAGTTCCCCTCGCTTGGCAACAATGCCATAGTTTTTGAAAATGGCGGTTATGTCTACCGGTTCAGTCTCGATACTCAGGCATATGAAAGAGTCCCTGTTTTCATTAACGAAGATTTTGCAGTCGGACGGGGTGGATTAATAAGCGTGAATGATAATATTACTACTTTCGAGATAGCACCCGACGGGAAACGTGCATTGTTCGGTGCGCGGGGTGATTTGTTCACTGTTCCGGCCAAACACGGAAATACCCGCAATCTTACCGGAACCCCGGGTATCCATGAGCGTAATCCAAAGTGGTCTCCTGACGGAAAGACAATCGCTTACATATCAGATGCATCCGGCGAAGATGAAATATACATCAGGCCGCAGGACGGAAGCGGTGAGGCAACGCAGCTTACTACCGGCGGAGATACATACAAGTATGCACTGGAATGGTCGCCGGATGGTATGAAGATACTGTGGTCGGATAAAAAACTCCGGTTACAATATGTAGACGTTGAAAGCAAACAGGTCTCGGAGGTTTTGCAGGCGACAGCATGGGAGATTACAAGCTATGCCTGGTCACCCGATAGTAAATGGATTGCATATGTAAAACCCGAGGAAGAACAATTTGCGACGATTTATATTTATTCGGTTGACAATAATACTTCCCGTCCGGTTACCGATGGCTGGTTTCAGTCGACACAACCGCATTTTAGTCAGAACGGCAAATATTTATTTTTCGTTTCCAGCCGTAATTTCACGCCCGTATACAGCCAAACCGAATGGAATCATGCCTACGTCGACATGGGAGGTATTTATCTGATTTCTCTGGCAAAAGATATTGAATCACCGTTTAAACCGTTAAGCGATGAAGTCATGCCGGATGATGACGCCGGCGATACTAACCAATCCGGGGATGGTTCGTCTACGGTATCAGTAAAGATTGATTTCGACGGCATTAAAGATAGAATTGTTGCTCTGCCAATACAGGGCTCAAATTACGGTGCTCTGACGTCGGTTGGCGACAGACTATACTACCTGCGTAACGGCAGCCGCGATGAACGCACAAAATTGCTCATGTACGATCTCGATAAAAGAACCGAGACCGACCTCGGGAATGTCAATAGTTATCGTGTTTCCACCGACGGGAAGAAAATGCTGGTCTCACAGCAGGGGCAATACGCGATCATCGATCTTCCGACGGCATCCATTTCTATTCAGGACCGGCTTAATCTGTCGGACATGAAAGTAAACCTCGATCGGCACGCGGAATGGCGGCAGATATTTCATGAAAGCTGGCGACAAATGCGTGATTTTATGTATACACCGAATATGCACGGAATGGATTGGGAAGCGATACGGGATCAGTATGAACCGCTGGTTGATCACGTGACCCATCGGGCAGATTTAACATACGTAATCGGTGAAATGATCGGTGAGTTGAACGTCGGACATGCGTATGTCGGAGGCGGGGATATGCCGAGAGCCGAAAGGATACAATTGGGACTTCTCGGAGCACAGCTTGAGAAAGATCAGCAATCAGGTTATTTCCGGATCACCCGAATATTACGGGGACAAAATTGGCAGACGAACAGACGTTCGCCTCTCACCGAAATCGGTGTCGATGTCAATGAGGGAGACTATATCATTGCAGTCGATGGTATGCCGACGAATGAGCTCCAGGATATCTATACCGCACTTGTCGACAAGGCGGATAAACAGGTTACCTTACGCGTCAATAACCAGCCGCGCGAGCAGGGAAGCAGAGAGACCGTTGTTGTCCCCATACAGGATGAGCATGGACTCTACTATTACAACTGGGTACAGGATAATATAGATTATGTATACGAGCAAACCGACGGTCGTGTCGGCTATATACATATTCCCGATATGGGTGTTTCGGGGTTAAACGAATTTGTCCGAAACTATTATCCCCAGCTGCGCCGGGAAGGTCTTATCATCGATGTCCGCAGCAATGGCGGAGGCAATGTTTCACCGATGATCATCGAACGCCTCCGACGTGAAATCGCGATGTTTACCGTTGCACGGAATGCTGCGGTGAACATTGATCCCAGCGGAATGCATCTCGGACCCAAAGTGGCACTTGCCGATCAGTTCTCAGCATCCGACGGTGATATATTCGCGTACCGGTTCAAACACTACGGACTCGGACCGGTCATCGGTCAGACAACATGGGGTGGTGTCGTCGGGATACGCGGGACACTACCGTTGTTGGACGGCGGATTCCTGAATCGACCGGAGTTTTCTCGTTTCGATGTTGAAGCGACAGAATGGGTCATGGAGGGAGTCGGTGTCGAACCCGACATTATTGTTGATAATCATCCCGGTAAGGCATACGAAGGTGTCGATCAGCAGCTCGATAGAGCCATTGAGGAAATTCTAAAAAAGCTTGAGGAGGAACCCGTCCATATCCCGGATCCCCCTCCCTATCCGGATAAGAGCAGAGATCAGTAATATTTTTATATCGGTGTTAACGGAATGATAGAAAATATTTCCGTTAACACCGGTATATATTGTTTCTGCAAAAATTGATTCGTATTATACCTGGTAAATATTATAAAGGATTAAAACCGGTGAGCTATAAGTAATTACATGTCTGAGCAGAAACATAAAATATCCTTACCTGAAAAGGTGACCGCCGATCGAACCTTGCATAAAAGTGAAGAAAAGCTGCGCCTTCTTATCGACAATGTAACCGATTTAATAGTAAAGGTCGACGCCGACGGTCGGTTCGTTTTCGTGAGTCAATCATATTGTGAGTTATTCGGTAAAAGTGAAGAGGAACTCCTCGGCAAACATTTTATGCCGCTTGTCCATGAGGAGGACCGGGGGGTAACCGAGCGGGCATTGCTCGATCTTAAGAAACCGCCATATACCTGCTATGTTGAACAGCGTGCGATGACTAAGTATGGCTGGCGCTGGATTGCCTGGACAGATAAAGCCATACTCGACGAGAGAGGCGAGATTGATGCGATAATCGGAGCCGGTCGGGATATCACAGACCGAAAAATTTATGAGGAAGCATTAACAGAAAGCGAAGAGCGATACAAATCGATCTTCGAGAATAATCATACCGTTATATTGCTAATCGATCTTAAGAACGAAACCATCATCGATGCAAACCCTGCCGCGTGCTCATTTTATGGATATACCCGACAACAGATGCAGAGTAAGAATATGGCCAACTTCAATGTTAAAAGCCCCGAAGAACCACGCGCTGAGAGACAAAAGTCATACCGACGGAGGCAAGAACAGCATATACTCAAACACAAGATTGCAAATGGTGAAGTAAGGGACGTCGAAGTATTGACCGGACCGATTATAATCGGTGGTAAGCAGCTCTTGTATTCCATTATCAATGATATAACCGAACGCCGAAAAGTTGAGGAAGCACTCGAAAAATCTCACGATTTTTATCTCACCTTATTTGAAAAATTTCCGGGGATGATCTGGCGATCAGATACACACGGTGATATCAATTATGTAAATCAATCACTTCTTCAGTTCACGGGCAGGTCTTTTACGGATGAACTGGGCAGGAATTGGCTAACCATCGTTCATCCCGATGATCGTGCGTCGGTTGAAAAAGAGCAGTATGAGTACATTGCGGAAAGAAAACCATTTCAGATGGAGTACCGCTTGCGGCATCATACGGGTCAGTATCGCTGGATAATCGACATCGGCAAACCATACGAGAATATCAAGGGTAATTATGCAGGGTACATCGGCATGTGTTTTGATATTTCCGATAGGAAAGAAACGGAAGCACGCGTACACCGCGTTAATCGTTTATATTCAATGTTAAGTATGGTAAACCAGGCAATCCTCGAAACGAATGACAGCCCTACACTTTACAGTACGGTATGTAAGGTTGCTGTAGAGGAGGGTGGATTAAAACTGGCCTGGATCGGTATGTATGACGATGCGGTGAATCGGTTACAAATAGTTTCACGTTATGGTCATGGCGAAAATTATCCCGATCTGCTCGATTTATCTCTTCACGGAGACGAACGCAGGTATCCACCGGCTATGATTTCCTTCATCAGCGGAAAAAACTCCATAGTAAATTCTATTCAAGGTGGAGCCGGGATAGCTGCTCAGGCAGAAGCAGCTTTAAAAGGTAATCTTCGGTCGGAAGCTGTTTTTCCTCTACGCTCGGAAAATGCCGTTATCGGCGTTTTCTGCCTGTGTGCCGATGAGGAGAATTTCTTCGAAGACGAGGGTGTTCACTTGCTGGAAGATATCGCAAAAGATATCTCATTTGCCCTGCAGAAAATGAAGAATGATGAGACAAGAAGAAAAGCCGAGCTGTCGCTACAGGCAAGTGAAGAACGTTTTCGAACGCTTGTTCAATCAATGGATGATATTGTTTTTGTCCTCGATAAAGACCAGCGGTACGTTGGTGTGTATGGTAGGTGGCTCGATATCCTCGGATTATCTGAAGATATGTTTATCGGAAAAACAATTCGGGAGATGCTCGGTACCGAACTATCGGCCGAACACGAAATCGCGAACAACCGGGCTCTTGCAGGTGAGCACGTTCTCTATTCCTGGACTGCTTTTACACCTGATGGGAACCGGTATATGCAAACCTCATTATCGCCGTTACGTAATGTTTCCGGAGAGATTACCGGTATTGTGGGTGTGGGCCGGGATGTGACCGAATTACGTGAAGCGCAGGAAGTACAACAACTGCAAAGTGTTGCACTTGACTCGGCCGCAAATGCAGTGGTTATTACCGACCCTGACGGGATTATAGAGTATGTTAACAGTGCATTCACCACCTTGACCGGATACGGAAAAGATGAGGTGATAGGGAAAAAGCCAAGGGTATTAAAATCCGGTAAACACGACGAGTTATATTACCGGAATATATGGGAAACAATACTGAACGGTAATGTATGGTCGGGTGAAATTGTCAATCGAAAAAAGGACGGAAGATTGTATACTGAAGAGATGACGATTACGCCGGTTCGTAATCAACATGGTATTACGACACACTTCATAGCTATTAAACAGGATATTACAAATCAAAAACAGATTCAGCACCACCTGTTCCAGACACAAAAAATGGAAAGTATAGGTACCCTCGCCAGCGGTATCGCACATGATTTTAATAATATTCTTGGTATTATCCTCGGCTACACATCGCTGATCGAGAAAAATAATAGTGATAACGAAAGTGTGTCAAAGAATCTACAGGTTATTAATAAAACCGTAGAAAGAGGAGCGAAGCTTGTACAGCAAATATTGACATTTGCACGTAAAACCGAATTGACACTTGACGTCGTTGATGTAAATTCTGTTATTTCCGAGTTGGCGAGAATGCTCGAAGAAACATTCCCTAAAACGATAACAATACATTTAGAACTCGCAGCACATGTCCCCGTGCTATTGATTGATCAGGGCCAACTTCACCAGGTTTTGTTGAATCTTTTTGTCAATGCAAGAGATGCTATACAAACCGCAAAAACGGATGCCGGTACTATCTCTATTAAAACAAGCGTTGTCCCGGGATCGCAAGTACAATCTCAATATGATAATGCGGGATCTGAGAAATATTTGAACATTTCGGTCTCCGATACGGGAGCCGGAATGGATGAAAAAACCATAGAAAGAATTTTCGAACCATTTTATACGACAAAGGAAATGGGTAAGGGTACGGGACTTGGACTCTCCGTGGTATACGGTATCGTAAAATCATACCATGGATATATCGACGTCAGAAGTGCCCCGGATTCGGGAACGGTATTCTCGATATATTTACCGGTACGATTTGCAACGAATGAAGAAGATCCGGAGGGTACTTCCGGTCATGACGAGATGCGGGGCGGGAACGAGACGATACTTTTTATTGAGGACGAATCTTTCTTACTCGAAGCCGTACAGACTATATTGGAGGAGAAAGGATATAAGGTATACACAGCAGTCGACGGATTAAGTGCAATCGATATATATAGTAAATACCATGATACTATTGACCTTGTCGTCTCAGATATAGGATTACCCAATATGAGCGGAACTGAGGTTTTAAAAGAATTATATAGCATTAATACAGGTGTACCGTTCATACTGGCCAGCGGATATTTTGATCCGCTGAAGAAGAAAGAAATAACTCCGTATGGCGTGAGAGCTTTTATTCACAAACCATATCAACTGAATGAACTGTTAGTAACGGTACGTAAGATTTTGGACTTTTAAGAATGCAAGTATAGAATATAGCCCTTCTTGAGTTGCGGTAATTGTACATGCCATTATTCATCCTGTAAATAGTGCGTAATCGAAATTACCATTGTACGTAAAATGAAAATCCTGAATCAGCATTGCACAGAAGAAGCCGATCAGTAGATGACAAACGATTTAATACAAAACGCCGAAATACTTGAAAGGATCGACAGATTCCGGCGACAGCTCGATAAACTGAAACGAAGTGTTCACAGTACCGCCGACCGGCGTGTCGATGAACCAGTAAGCGAGCATGACAGACGTCTCCATCTGCTTCTGACCGATACATCGGATGTAATCAGTATTGTCGATGACCGTGGCGTCATACGGTATGAATCACCTTCGGCAATTCGTATCTTCGGTGCCCGCGGGAATAAACCGAGAACCGGAACGAGCATATTCAGCTTTTGCCACCCTGAGGATCTGAAGGAAATCGTTGATGCGTTTGTCGGTATCCGGCGTCAACCCCGCGCATCCCGGAACATAGCATACCGGTTTCGTCACGGCGACGGTTCGTGGATCAACATCGAATCGACATACAGGAACCTTCTGGATGAAGCATCCATAGAGGGAATTCTGGTCAGTTCCCGAAAAGTTGCCGGCCTGACAGCGGTTGCTGACCGTACAGGTGTGGTCGGTATAATGCATGACAATACGGACCTGAAACAGTCAGAAGAAAAACTTCGTCAGTTGCATAAAGCGGATAGTCTCAATGTGCTGGTTGGCGGCGTGGCGCATAATTTTAATAATATTCTCGGTGTCATTATGGGGTATGCATCGATGCTTGAGGATCCGGAGATCGGGCCGGAGAAGTTTAACCAGTATGTGAGGATAATCATCGAAGGGACAGAGCGTGGCGCGCATCTCGTTCAGCAGTTAATGACGTATGTCAGGAAGACGCCGGTTCGTTATAGCGATGTTGCCGTTGGCGAAGTTATCCGTGAAAAGATTCGGATGGCAATGGAGACGTTTCCGCAGACAGTCTTGTTCTCGGTTGATCTCGATTCGCGTGAGCTTGTTATTCGTGCGGACAGAGATCAGTTTGGCCAGGTACTGTTCAATCTGTTTCTCAACGCGCGTGATGCCATGCCTGACGGAGGCACGATCACGGTGAGTTCCGGTGTTGTCCGCGGCGGTGAACTACGTTCCCGGTTTGCGGGGGCAAAAAACATAGAGTATGTGCGTGTTACGGTCGGTGACACGGGTACCGGAATAGATGAAGAAATACGGGACAGAATATACGAGCCGTTTTTTACGACGAAGGAGGCAGGTGAGGGATTTGGTTTAGGGCTATCGGTGGTCCGTGGTATAATAGAAAATCATCACGGATTTATCGATACGGAGAGTACAGCGGGTGATGGGTCCGCAATTTCGGTCTATATACCGCATGAAATAAAATAGCCAAAATATCTGATTGTTGAAACTATTTTATATCGGCTCCGTATACGATATATTATTAGAATCAAATAGATTTTTTTATATTAATACACACATCATATCACAAAAGTTAAGGAGGATCCATTTATGAAAAGATATTGCAATAGAGCAATCGGGCTGCTGCTGTCCCTTTTTATGATTTCATTCGCTTTGGTCTCTTCGGTTCATCAGAGCGACTATCTTGAAAATCTCCCACCGGTTATTGACCGCGATATATTTTTTGGTGATCCTGAGATTGCCGGTGCACAGTTATCCCCAAACGGTCAATTTATTTCGTTCAGAAAACCGCATCTGGGGGTGATGAATATCTGGGTCAAGACAATTGAAGAACCTTTTGAGAATGCGCGTCCGGTTACGGCCGATACGACACGACCTATAATGGGTTATTTCTGGAGTCAGGACTCCAAGTATATTCTGTATGTACAGGACAAAGGGGGAGACGAAAATTATCATATTTATGCGGTTGATCCCTCTGCCGAACCCGACCCGGGGATTTCCGTACCTCCTGCGCGTAATCTTACCGATATCGATAATGTACGTGCTATGATTTATGCTGTCCCTGAAAATACCCCGAACCAGATTATTGTCGGAATAAATGACCGTAATCCTCAGTTGCATGATGTATATCGTCTGGATATATCAACGGGGGAGCTTGAATTGATCATACAGAATGATCAAAACGTAGCAGACTGGGCGACGGATAACGATGGCGATATCCGACTTGCAATTCGTCAAACCCCCGATGGCGGTACCGAAATTCTGCGCGTTGATGAAGAAGAGTTGGTACAGATATATACAGTTTCCAACGAAGAATCCGCAGGACCGTTACAATTCCACA
>SLQE01000108.1 GCA_007131635.1 Bacteroidota bacterium
GCAAGCTCCTGAATACCGCTTTGTCCGTCAAGCTCGGCATTGAATGCCGATTTCAGCAAACGAATTGCGAGCGGACTTTTCTCAAGGATTTCTTTTGCCCATTGGATACCTTCGCTTTCTAACTGTTCAACGGGAACCACCTTATTCACTAATCCCATATCCAGCGCTTCCTGTGCATTATACTGTCTGCACAGATACCAGATCTCACGCGCTTTCTTTTGTCCCACGATTCGGGCGAGATAACTCGACCCGAATCCGCCGTCGAAGCTGCCAACTTTCGGTCCTGTCTGTCCAAAAACAGCATTTTCGGCCGCAATGGTCAGATCGCAGATGACGTGTAGAACGTGTCCGCCTCCAATGGCATATCCCGCGACCAGTGCAATAACCGGTTTGGGGATACTGCGTATCAGTTTTTGTAAATCGAGAACGTTGAGCCGGGGCACGCCATCTCCGCCGACATATCCTTCATCTCCTCTTATGGATTGATCTCCGCCCGAACAGAATGCATATTTGCCATCCTTTGCAGGACCGGCTCCGATCAACAACACCACCCCGATCGTTGCATCTTCGCGTGCGTCGGTAAAGGCATCGTACATTTGAAACACCGTCTCAGGACGAAACGCGTTTCGCTTTTCCGGTCTGTTTATGGTGATTTTGGCAATGCCATCCGCTTTCTCGTAAATGATATCCGAGTATTCTTTAAACTTTTTCCATTTCATCGGTTATAAAGTCCTTTATTACTTGTTGATACAAATCAGGTTTTTCAAAATGGACCGTATGTCCTGTATTGTCAATAATAATGTGTTGGCAATCCGGTATCATGGAAGCCATCTTTTTGTTAATTTCAGTGAACTTAGTGTCGAGCGAACCGGTGATCAATACTACGGGCATAGTTAGTTTCGATATATGCTCCCATAAGGGTTTCATGCGTCCCGTACCGGCAGCGCGTAATGAACCAGCTAGTGCTGTCCGGGAATTCCTTCGTTTTCGTGTCCTTAATTCCATAAGTTTGTCTACAGGCATTTTATTCTGCGATGCAAATAAAGGCAGACTCATCCAACGGTCGACAAATACTTCGATATCGTTTGATTCGATAAAACGTGCCAGTTCTTCATCACTCTCAATTCGTAATCGCCGGTCTTCTTCATCTTCAATCCCTGCAGTCGTACTTTCCAGAATAAGTCCCCGCAGGCGATCGGGGTAACGGCACGCAAAACTCAACGCTATTCGTCCTCCCATCGAATACCCCACAAGCACAAATTTTTCTATCTTACGACTGTTTACGCTCCTGAGCAGACGGTCAATCTCGGCATCGATCGTATATTCGGAAATATCCGCGGGATGATCAGATGTACCATGTCCTGCCAGGTTAAAACTGATCGGCTCCCAAAGGTCTTCCAACCCTTTTATGAGGTCCGACCAATCATCAACGCTTCCGGTAAAACCATGTAAAAAAACAACTGGTATTTTGGATTTCGGATCTTTCATATGGAGACAGCCTGCGCAACCTTTTCCCAGTATTTTTTTCGCAAATCTGTGGATGTACGGGCATCGGTTTGTATCTCATAAACATTAAGACCGTCTCTCTTTGCTGTATCTCTCAATCCGGATATCAAATCCCCCCAGGAAGTAATCAGCCGATGCGTTCCGCCGTAAGCCTCCACAAAAGGAGCAAATTTCAAATCATGCGGTGTTAAAAAATACTGCTGAAAGACATCCCGGTATTCGGAGATAGGCAGCAACTCAAAAATACCACCGCCGTTATTATTGATGAGGATGACTGTAAGAGAGATATCAAATTTATTTGCCGAAATCAATCCGTTGAGATCGTGATAAAAAGCAAGATCACCGGTTATTAAATATACCGGTGAATTGGAAGATGCGGCAATCCCGAGTGCCGTGGAGTTGATTCCGTCGATACCGCTTGCGCCCCGGTTTGTATGGATCCTCAGCTTTTTTTCTATGGCCGGCACAAAATAATCCAGATCGCGGATCGGCATGCTGTTTGATATCATAACATCAGATCCTTCGGGGATCTCATTGAGAACAGTCTTAAGGATTTTCCCCTCGAATAAAGTCTCGGTGCACTCGATCATCTCTCTTCGAATGGATGCAGCGTGTGCCTCGGCATTCTCAAAATCGGCAAGCCAGTCGCGTCTGGTATCCACCGGAATAGTACTTCGTAATTCCTCATTCATCATGAAACAAAATGTCTCGGGATCTGATTGTACAACCGACCGCAGATAATTAGACGGATCGATCCATCTCCCCCCCCGGTTAATATGAATTTTGAAAACATTTTGTTCATTCAGAAACAATTCGAGACCTTTCGAACTTACCGTTCCGCCGAATTGGAGTATCACCTCGGGTGTATGGCGCTGAATAAACGATGCTGCCTTGAGATACGCATCATAATGTGTGAAAATCATCTGCTTGTTATGGTGTCCGTATCGTAACTGAGAAGCTCCGTCGGCAAGTATTGGATATGAGAGAAGCGAGGCCATCTCGGTAATCTGTTTCGAAAAAGCCGGACAATCATCTCCCGGTCCGACGATAATTAAACCGCGCTCACTTTTCCGGACGATAGAAACAATTTCACGTATCGAAGCAGGATTTGGTGCAACTGCTACTTTTTCCCGGGAAATCTCCCCGAGATCATCGTTCATCACTGCTCTGAGTAATTGTGCATCAATCGTATCTGTAAACACATCGGGTTCGAACGGTTTTCTGAAAGGGAGATTAATATGTACCGGCCCGCTCTCAAGCGCGGTAGCCTCTCTCACCGCCCTGCGTGCAATTGTACGAATATGGTGAAGACGCTCAGCAATCGGCTCCGGTACACCCGCATTGAAAAACCAACGGATATGATTCTTATAAAGATTATCCTGATTGATAGTTTGATTGGCACCACAATTAAGTAGTTCCGGAGGTCGATCGGCAGTGCACACAATCAAGGGGACATTTTGCTGATATGCTTCGATAACTGCAGGATAAAATTCCGCTGCTGCCGTTCCGGATGTACAAACCAGTAAAACCGGTTCCCTCAGGTTTCGCGCGATACCGAGTGCGAAAAATCCTCCCGAACGTTCGTCAATATGTACAAATGTTTTAAGTTTTTTATTACCCGCACATGCCAGCGCGAGCGGTGTGCTCCTTGAACCGGGGGAAATACAGGCGTATCGTACCCCAAGCCGGACAAGTTGATCGATAAAGATCTCTGCCCAGAGCGAATTCCGGTTTATTTGAATTTGATTGTTCAAGGGTATAGTAAAGATGTAATTGCCTGTAATTTTATTTCAGTTTCTTCATATTCTTCCAGGGGTTTCGAATCCATAACGATTCCGCCCCCGGCAAACGCGTGCAGTGTATTGCCCACGAGCAACGCCGACCTGAGTGCGACACAGAAGTCAGCGTTACCTTCGGCATCAAACCATCCCAGAAAGCCGGTATATAAACCACGGTCGTATTGTTCCATTTCCCGGATTATTTTTAACGCCGGTTCGAGCGGATATCCGCCGACCGCGGGTGTCGGATGAAGATCTTCGAGAACACGAAACAGAGATACACCCCGGTGAAGTACGCCTTGTACCGGTGTATAAAGATGTTGAATATAAGATAATTTTTTCAGTACCGGGGACCGATCAACCGTTACGGAGGTACAATGTCTGCCCAAAACCGATTGTATATGGTCTACAACAATACGGTGTTCATCAAGGTTCTTTTCACTGTTCAATAACTCTTCGCCGAGACAAATATCTTCCTCATCGGTTCTTCCGCGAGCAATCGAACCCGCTATTGCGTTACAATGGACTGCACCTCCGGTAAAACTTGCCAGCTTTTCGGGGGATATTCCCATAAACAACGATAAACCGGATTTATAGAGGAAAATATAACAATCTTTGAACGACTTACCCGCTTCGGTGATTTTTTCGATTATACTTAACGAATCAACCCGGTCGATGGTAATATAACGGGAAAGCACCACCTTTTTTATTTCATTGCGTTTAATAGCATCCACGACTGAAGAGACCTTATCCATCCACACATCTGTTTGTCCCGATCCCTCCTTTACCCTTTGACAGGTGAATGATTTGTTCGGAACAGAAGACATAGGACCATTTATTTGATTAAAAAATTGCTCTAATCGTGCTATTTTGGGCTGATTCCCGGATTTTTTGTCAATATTTAAATTGTATGATACTACACATCCTTTACTTGTCTCTGAAATAACAAATTCAGGGACAAACCAGTCTGACGGGAAATAATCTTTCCACATTTCTCCATTGATTTCCGGGAAAAATGACATACTACCGACAAAAAGAGGCAGATTATCATCAGTCGTTCCGTTGTAATGCTGTACAGGGAGTTTTTTTATCCCGGACAGAGCTGTTTTCAAATCATCGAAACGGTTGTACGAATCGGATCGCACCGATAGGACCTTGCCGATCCCTAAAAATCTGACGTTTTCCGATGGTTTTTGAAAATAAAATGCAGATTCATTACTGTTTATTAAACTGACAACAACCCGGTCGTAATTATAACCGTGAAGTGGAAACCTGTATGACAATAAATGGCCGCTTTTTTCTCCGGAAGAATTATTAAGATGTGTCTGTAATATTTTTGATAATTTTTGTATTATTGAGTCAGAATTCATGATAAAACAAGC
>SLQE01000378.1 GCA_007131635.1 Bacteroidota bacterium
ACTATACATCACGAGTATTCGGAAGCAAAAGAAAAACTGCAAATCTTGTATCGGGAATGGGAAGAAGGAACAGCCACCATTGAAGCAATACATAAAAAGTATGAAACTAAAAAAAGGCGATGAAGTAGTACTAAAAATCGAGACACTTGCCTTCGAAGGGAAAGCCATCGCGCGTCTGAACGGTATGGTTGTCTTTGTACATGATGCGGTGCCGGGCGATACGATACGCGCGGTTATCACAAAAGTAAAATCACAATATCTCGAAGCGCGCCATCTTGCATTGCTTGAACCTTCCGAACTCCGTGTCGAACCGCAATGCCGGTATGTCGGCTCCTGCGGCGGCTGCAAGATGCAGCATATCGATTATCCGGCACAGCTTTCTTTCAAACATACGCATGTTATTGATTCGTTCGAACGCATCGGTAAAATTAAAAATACCGATATACCGCCCCCTCTCGGTGCTCCGGATATTTTCTTTTACCGGAATAAAATGGAGTTCTCATTTTCCGATCAGCGATGGCTGACGACCGCAGAGATAGAATCGGGACAGCAATACGATAAGAACTTTGCGCTCGGTCTGCATGTCCCGGGCAGATATGATAAGGTGCTCGATATTGAGGAATGCTGGCTGCAATCCAACGAGAGCAACAGAATCCTTGCTTCCGTAAGAAAATCTGCAAAGGAATTGCAGATTGAACCGTACACGACACATGCGCAGAAGGGGTTCCTTCGTTTTCTTGTTATTAAACAAAGCCGCGCAACCGGTGAGATCATGGTGAATATCGTTACGGCAGATAACCGTCAGGATATTATGGAACCGGTGATCAAACGGCTGCGTAACGATGTCCCGGAAGTGACGACTATCATCAACAATATCAACCGGCGCAAGGCTCAAATTGCGGTCGGTGATGAAGAGATCGTGTACTACGGCGACGGGTATATTACCGAACGGATAGGGAAGTATACCTTTCGGATATCGGCAAATTCGTTTTTCCAAACGAATCCCGGGCAGGCGGAGAGACTGTATGCCGTCGCGAAGGAATTCGGAGATCTATCGGATGAGGATATTGTCCTCGACCTGTATTCGGGGACCGGGACGATAACGATATACCTGTCGGATGCCGTTAAAATCGTGTATGGTATTGAATCGGTGAAAGATGCGGTGAAGGATGCAAAAGAAAACGCGCATTTGAACAGTGTCGAAAATGTACGGTTTATCGAGGGGGACGTACTTGAGAAACTGAAAGAAAAGAAGGTCTGGATCGACGAGGAGCCCACGGTACTCTATCTCGACCCTCCCCGCAGCGGTGTTCATCCTAAAGCGGTTCACGAGATAATTCAGATGAAAATACCGAAGATAGTATATGTAAGCTGTAATCCCGCCACACAGGCACGCGACATTGCCGTTTTGACCGGGCATGGTTACCGGATCGACCGAATACAACCGGTCGATATGTTCCCCCATACGTATCATATTGAGAATGTCGTGCGTTTAACCTTGGGGTAGATTCTAAAGAATATACACCCGCGAATCTACACGAATCTTCACTAATTTATTTTGTGAGAATCATTCTTTTCCATTCAAGATTATTCTCAGCTCCGAAGTTTATTAAAACGCCAAGTTGGAACTTTGTTGCGTGTAAATAGTTTAACAATTGCGCTTCATCATTTGTAGTGAGTTTTTTTTCAGCTTTAATCTCAACAATGATTTTATCAAAGACCACAAAATCCGCCTTATACTCTTTCCTCAACCGATATTTTTTATAAAATATCGGAAGTAATTTCTGTTGTTGAAAAGGAATTGCTCTTTCGGTAAGCTCAAGTACCAGAGCTTCCTGATATACCGCTTCAAGAAAACCATTTCCCATTTCATTGTAAACTTCCATCGAAGCCCCGATGATTGCATATACTTCTTCTTTGAATATCAGTTTTTTCATCCTGTAAATTTGTTTAATTAAAAGTGGTGATTATGAATAAAAACTTCGTGCAGATTAGTGCAGATTCGCGGTTAGAAAATAAGGGACCCGCGAATCTACACGAATCTTCACTAATATTGAGATCAAACGCAATATATCTAACGGCGTATCGAAGTTATTCAATCCAACACGTCGGGCGATGGTTTTTAATATCGAAAAATGTAAAAATACTCTTGCATTATCACAATACCCTAATTACGGTATTTATAAATTAGTGAAGATTAGCGCAGATTCGTGGGTAATAATTTCCTGCCCACGACAATCGAAACCACCCCGAATGTCAACTGATGCACGGCCTCGACGGTAAATCCCGCTTCGCGCATCTCGTCTTCAAACTGCTCTATCTCCGGGAATCCGCGGATAGAATCGGGAAGATAGCGGTAGGCGAAGTCGCTGCCGGAAATGATTTTACCGACGCGCGGTATAACTCTTATCGAGTACCATCTGTATAGATTACCCCGCAATCCCGTCTGACGTGGAAAGAACTCAAGAATGGCAAGACGGCCGCCGGGGGCAACGGTGCGAAATATCTCCTTCAGCGCTTCAACGCGCGGACGCATATTCCGTATACCGAAACCAATGGTCACCGCATCGAATGAATTGTCTTTAAACGGCAACCGGAATGCATCGCCCCGCACAAGCATCGATGGCATCTGCTGACGGGAGAGTTTTTTTCTGGCAAAGGTGAGCATTTGACCTGAACGGTCACAACCGATACCGGTAATTTGATTAAGCCGTAGAAATTCCTTCAATATATCACCGCTTCCCGTTGCAAGATCGAGGAGCTTATGTCCGGGTTGCAGATTTAATATTTTGTATAATTTTTTCCGCCACCTGATATCGCTGCCGAAGCTGAGCAGACGGTTGAGCAGATCGTAACGGTGCGCAATGGAATCGAACATCCGTTCGATCACACGCGGGTCATCTATCGGTTTTTTGTCAGACATTGTCTAAAGATAGACAAGGAACCCGTTTTTTACAACAGTTCGCAGTATTTTTTATAATCTTGTTGCATTTTTAAAGGTAAAATAATACATTCTACCTATATACATTTCCGGTACGAATCGAACACAGGATCGAAAATTCCATCACATGAAATCATTTGTTGTCATAGCGGTATTGATTGCCCTTTATCAGGCTGCATTTTCTCAGGAAAGGGAAAAAACAGTTCCTGCTGTCCGTATTGAGCAATCAATTGTTATTGACGGTGTTTTGGATGAGCGGGAATGGAGCCGTGCACAACCGGTTGATGATTTCATACAATACGATCCGCAGGAAGGTGCCGCCCCGACCGAGCGCACCCGTGTGTTTCTTCTGTACGATGATGATGCGCTCTATATCGGTGCCGTATTGTTTGACTCTGATCCCGATGGTATAATCGGACAACTTTCGAGGCGGGATCGGTTCACTCACGCGGATCGGTTTGAGGTCATGATCGATAGCAATAATGACAGGTTAACTGCTTATTATTTTGCCGTCAACGTATCAAATGTACAGGAAGACGGTATCTACAGCCAGGATGGCGCGCTCTATGACGGTACCTGGGATGCAGTATGGGAATCATCAACCGCACGATCTGACGGCGGTTGGAGTGTCGAAATCCGTATCCCGTATTCCGCGCTGAGGTTCGACAAGAGCGACGGTGAATACCGCTGGGGTATTAACTTCAGGAGGTTTATCGCGAGGAAAAATGAGGACATACAATGGGTGGTAGTTTCGCGTGAGGAAACCGGACCCCGTGCGCAGTTTCTTATTTCACGTTTCGGCAGCATTCACGGTATCCGCAATATCAATCCCTCGATGAATATCGAGATACTTCCTTATGTCGTTTCGCAGGGAAGACGACGATCCGACCGGTTGCCTCAGATTTCCGAACGTGATGTGACGGGCAATATAGGACTCGATGTGAAGTTCGGTTTGACAACCAATACCACGCTCGACCTTGCGGTTAACCCTGATTTCGGTCAGGTCGAGATTGATCAGTCGATTATCAATCTTACCGCCTTTGAAACGTTCTATTCGGAAAAGCGTCCGTTCTTTTTAGAAGGAGCCGATTTATTCCGTTTCGGTTCGACATACGACGGGAGACAGATGCTCCTATTCTATTCCCGCAGAGTGGGCAGGCGTCCGGTGCAGCCGCGCCTTGAGAGGGGACAGAGTTTTATTGAAATGCCGCAGTCAACAACGATACTCGGTGCAGCGAAACTCACAAGCCGGACACCGGGTGGCTTTTCTGTCGGTGCATTAAGCGCATTGACAGATAGTGAATATGCGGTGATACGAACCGCCGACAGTGACCGCGTGCGCGAACCGATAGAGCCGCGGGGGTTATACAATGTGTTTCGAATGAGACAGGAGCTGCTGAATAACTCCTTTGTCGGTTTTATGGCTACCGGCGTTCTGCGTGACGGTATGCAAACTGCACTTAGCGGCGGCGTGGATTGGAATCTGCGGTTTGGGGGGCATGAGTATGTCGTGGACGGTTTCATAGCGGGCACAAGTACGGCGATAGACGGAAATCAGGTGGAAGGTTTCGCGGGCAGATTATATGCTGCAAAACCAAGCGGAAGACACTGGCTTGCGAGCGCGAATTATGAATTCTTCTCACGGGATTTCAACCCGAACGATATCGGATTCCGGCAGCGCGCGGATTATCAGGGAGTTTGGGCGGATGTCTACTATAAGGACGATTATGTCTCGGGGATTTTCCGCAGATACGCAACAAGACTTGCCGCCGAATCGCGCTGGAACTTCGATGGTAAGCCCATTAAACAGGATACACAGTTATCTGTTCTCAAAAACTATTCAAATTTCTGGGATTCCTACATCAGCTATCAATATAATTTTTCGAGCTACGACGATATTGAAACACGCGGTTGGGGATTATATAAACGACCGGACTATCATATATTCAACGGATGGGTCCGGACCGATGCACGCAATCCGATCGTTGTGTTATCACGGTATGATGTACGATGGGCGGATTACGGTATGCGGGAGCTGTATTTTACACTCAGTCTTGATGTAAGACCGTCCCCGTCGGTCGAAATAAGTCCCGGTGCCGGTTGGTTCCGGAGCAAGGGATATGAAGCTTGGTTCGATAATATAGTTGACGATGAACTCGGGGGTATCAGCCTGTTCGGCGACAGGGATGTAGATCAACTCGATATATCTTTGCGTGGCATCGTAACACTTCACCCGCGCTTATCCGTGCAGTTCTTTACCCAGGTATTATTATCGAAAGTATGGTATACGAACCCGCGTTATCTTGCCGCTCCCGATGATTTACGTCCTTACGATTATGATGAAAATCATCCGATGTACTACGACCCGGATTTCAATTATCAGGGATTCAATGCAAATGTTATTATGCGATGGGAATTCAGACCCGGCAGCACCATTTATGTGGTCTGGACACAAGAGCGCTTTGGCTTTCTTGAATCCTACCGGGATACGTTCCGAACGCCGTTGGATAATGTGTTTTTGATTAAGTTTAATTATTGGTTCAGTGTGTGAAGGGCATGCAACATTTGGCAAGGAATTGCTATACCTCCTCTTCGGTATCATAACCTTCACGCCGAAGATCCTCAAGTTCGCTTAATAAAGGCTTCCAGTATTGGCGGTCGATTTCCCTTTCCAACTTTTGTTCTTTCTCCAACTGTTCTTCGATTGCGCTTTCATCTTCACTGTATACACTTTCAAGAATCGATCTGGCGGACAGTATCGACTCTGATTCGCTTTTATATTCCCGTGCAAGCTCAATGAGGATGCACGGTGTGCGGGATTCTCTCAACCAGAACCTTACTCTTTCAATCGTTGGATTTTCGTTGTTGATATAATCTGCTTCAATGAGACGTCTGATCATCGGCCAATCTTTATCCTGCTGAGTCTTTTTTGAACGAACAAGATCCGGAAGCGACATAAGATAAATTTCCTCCCCCGTTGGAAGGGCAAATGGTGTACGCCGTGCCCAGATATCCTCAAAATGATCGACGCCGCGAATAACTGACATAACATCGATACGAATTCGAAAAGCATCGGGATGATAGCTTCTAAAATGTATTGCGTGTCCTTGTTCAAGAAAAGTCCTGTCAAAAGGCGGTAGGGCAATTCGCCGTGCCTGAAGATGCCGGAGAGCATCACGGAGAAGTTCTATGTTTTCATTTGATGCGTGGAGAGCTATATCGGTATCACGACTGAATTCTGAGGCGCCGTACAGAATGCATGCCTGTCCTCCCATCAA
This sequence comes from Bacteroidota bacterium, assembly GCA_007131635.1. Lineage (GTDB taxonomy): Bacteria > Bacteroidota > Ignavibacteria > T3Sed10-11 > T3Sed10-11 > T3Sed10-11. Next base: position 6,220 of record SLQE01000378.1, read on the forward strand.
CAGAGCTCTTACCCGGCGAGTAAAAAGTGTCGAAAGGACTTTGTGAATCGGGTTCAGGGTCAAGAGATCCTCCGGAAGAGATATAAAACTGCCACAATTTCCCGTTCTCGAGCCACCGTTGTTCGGGTGTCATGCGGTACCACTCGAGCCATTCTTCTTCAATTCTCCATGTAGGTTTCATACGGACTAATATAAAAACATACTCAATAAGATGCAATGATAGTTTGAGAGAGAGAGAGAGAAATAATGATTTATGACAAATTAAACGGGGCAAACAGAAATCCGTATGATCTGAATAAACCTTTTTGAATCTCCATGCAACATTCGGCAAGGAATTGCTGTTAATATGATTAGGAATTAATAAAAATCCATAAAATAATTTTTTGCCGAACATGAAATATCCAATTCTCCTGTTTACATTGTTTTTTATTTTCGCGCCGGTATACACTCAGTCTATTTCCGGCAATGTCCTGGATGCGGAGACAAATCAACCCGTATACGGAGCGAACGTCTACTTGCTTCATTCCGGATCCGGCGATGTCACAAATAGAAACGGTTTTTTTTCTATTCCTCCTCCGCGTGAGTACCCCGATACATTACGTGTTTCCTTTGTAGGATATCGCACGTATAAGACAGTCCTCGAGGATACTCATATCGGCAGAGAGATGACGATCCTTCTTGAACCGGCGCCGGTTCAGTTTGAAGAGATCGTCATTACTTCAGTCCGTCCCGAGCAGCAACTCCGGCATGTTACAACTAGCGTCGACGTACTCGATGCCGGCGCGATGACCGGAACACGGACGCACTATATGGACGATGTGCTGCAGTTTATACCCGGTGTCCACGTGCAGTCGCGGCATAATCAGGATGAAGCACGCATTTCAATCCGCGGTTCGGGTGTCAGGACAAACTGGGGTGTCCGCGGCATCAACGTTATGATAAACGGGATACCGCTCACCGATCCCGACGGCTTAACGGATATCGATGCGGTTGATCTCGGTATTGTCGACCGTGTTGAAGTGCTTCGCGGTCCGGCGTCTTCCTTATACGGAAGCGGTGCAATAGGCGGAGCGGTAAACTTTATTTTTGGCGAACGATATCAACCGTTTGACGTTCGTGTTTCATCGACGGCGGGAAGCTATAACTTCCATCGGCATAATGTCTCGTTGTCGGGTGCGCGCGATTCTTATTCCTATTTTGTAAGTGCATCATATCATGCAAAAGACGGTTACCGCGACCGGAGCGGCGGCAACTCTCAGCGGGTTTTCGGACGATTTACGTTTACTCCCGATGATCGATCCGACATTGAATTGCTTGCCTTCTGGCGGGCTATCAAATTCGATTTACCCGGAAGCCTGACCCGGGAACAATTCGATACCAATCCCCGGATTGCAAGTCAGGGAGCGATCGACGGGCAATGGCGAAAGGAAAAGACACGCTCGCGCCTCGGCCTGCGGTACCGGCGTACACTGAACGATCGTCTGTCGGTTGCCGTGTCGGGATTTTATGGAGAACACGCAACCCCGTATCATCCAATTTTTATGGTACTCGAAGAAGATTTCCGAACATCGGGAATTGACGGAAGGGTTGAAGCCGCCATCCCGGTTGCGGGCAGGCCAAACAGAGTAATACTTGGAACCGAACGCCAATATATTACCGGCGGTGCACGGTATTATGTAAACAACGCAGGACAACGGGGAGCTCTCGGCAGGAATCAACAGATAGGCGTCGGGAAAACGGGATTCTATATACAGGATGAGTTTGTTCTTCACTATCGACTCACGATGACACTGGGCGGAAGGTACGATCAACTCTCATACGATTTCACGGATCTAATAGGTGATGATTCATTTAGCGAATCCTTTGGCCGGTTCACTCCATCAATCGGTTTTACATTTGAGCCGGTGCGGGGTTTGATCCTTTATTCGAATTACAGCGAGGGATTCGAGCCGCCGGCGATCACGGAGCTGCGCGGTGCAGATTTCCGTCTTGAGCCGATCCGCTCGCGGAATATCGAAGCGGGTGTGCGTGCATCTGCGGGCATGCATACGGAAGCGGCATTCAGCGTCTACACGATGGGCATCAGGAACGATATTATTCCGTATACGGTCGGTTTCCAGACACGTTACCGCAACGCGGAGCGATCACGGCATAACGGTCTCGAGGCATCGCTCAGATCCGGTATTATCAGAAATACCCTCATAAGAATTGCATATACCTATTCTGATTTTCGGTTTGTCACCGATGCGGATCATTCCGGAAATAGGATACCGGGGATACCCGAACACCGCCTTGCCGGGGGGATACAATATCAAATATCCGAGGGATTATTTGTGGGTTCCAATGTACTCCGGAACGGGAGTTACTTTTTAAATGATGCCAACACCGATCTATCGAATGCATTCACGACCGTTGCATTATTTACAGGATACAGTTGGCGGGATATCGTAACATTCCATTTATCGCTCGAAAATGTATTTGATGAGCGCTACGCGTCTTATGTACGCACGAATGAGTCACAGCAACGCTATTTTGAAACCGCCGACGGGAGGGGGGTATTTTTCCGTGTTGAGCTAAAGTATTAAAGAGGATGTTTTCGATAACTACTATGATGGAGTTACCGGAGCGGGTCCGGAAAAACTAAGAAATTAAATGAAGAAATTGCTCATTGGTAGTACAATTATACCAATTTGGTCACAAAAATGTAATTGACATTGTACACTAATTTAACTATCTTTTAATCTATTTAATGAAAATTATACGATATTGAGATGCAGAGAAGTCCAGGAGTATCATAATACATGTCGCAACGTCGGGAGCGGAGTAAAAAACCTCCTCGAAAATATAATGTCCTGCTCGTTCCGGAAGAAAAATCGGGAAGATCCTATTCATTTCATATAACGCGACTTGGCGGGTTATTAGTATTATTAGCTTCTTTGTTAACTATAGTTTTATTTGTTGTTGTTGTTCTGGTTTATACCCCGATCTCCTCATTGATAACTATACCTAATCCCCATTTAGAAGAGCAATATACCAGTGAATTGACACAAGTTTATGACAGACTTAATCGCTTAACCGGGGAAATAAGCTACATACGTGAATATAACTCCCAGATGAGACGCGCGCTTGGCGAAGAAAACTCCGGGCAGGTCCCGCCGGTTCTGGCAGACGTGGTCGGTCAGTCTGAACAGAGACAGGATATATTTTCGGTGTACGACCAGGAGAATTATGAAGAATACGATGATGCCATCGATTATGGAGTATTGGGTTTAATTACCGGACCCGTAAGAGTATCCCCGATCATCGAATCGAGATTCCGTCCAACGCTACCGATATCATTACCCGCAGATGGTTATTTAACCCGTGGCTTCGATGCAAGCAGAGGTCACTTCGGTATCGATATCGCCGGTAAGGTGAACACACCGATTGCCGCGGTTGCAGAAGGTACAGTTCTATTCTCGGGATGGACGTATTATGACGGCAACATGGTTATTTTATCACACAGCGGGGGATACTTTTCTGTGTATAAACATAATCAAGCCAATCTTGTACGGCAGGGAGCGGTTGTAACCCGTGGTGAAACAATAGCGCTTCTGGGCGATACAGGTAAGCGGAGTTACGGACCTCACTTACATTTTGAATTATGGCGGGATAGTGTCCCGTTGGATCCATCAACATATTTATTTGATTTGATAGAATTATTATAATGAAGGAGCTCTCTTGTTGGGTAAAAGCGATAATATAAAAGACCTTAACCTTATAGGAACCGGTACAACGGTCGAAGGGAAAATTAAGAGTCAGGGAAGTATACGAATCGACGGCAAATTACAAGGTGAAGTGTTTGCCAATGAGAACATATTTATAGGTGAAAGCGGTGATGTAGACGGATCATTGCAAGCCCGGAATATTACCATCGGCGGGAAGGTGAAGGGTGTTGTCACCGCGACAGAGAAGTTGGTTTTAGAGACTAAATCACAAGTGCACGGGGAAGTCAAGGCGGCAAAGTTGGTTATCGACGAGGGTGCCGTCTTTGATGGCAAATGCACTATGGCAGATGGAAAACAACAATCACAGCAAAAGCCGGCACAAAAACCCTGAAAAGGGTTCTCCAGGGAATGATGCGAACCGGGACTCATCCCGCTCATCATTCATCGGGCTGTTAGCGACGTCTCGTGATATAAGTCCATACCTTGGTCTGGGTCTTCAACTGGCAGTATCAATTCTGGTATTTCTTTTTTTGGGAAGATGGGTCGACGGAAAACTTGATACCTATCCGCTGTTCCTGATCATCGGCGCGTTTATAGGAGCAGCCGGAGGAATGTACAGTTTTATACGCGCGGTCTTAAAGAACGAGGAAATTCGTAAGAGCAAAATGAAATAATAATGAAAGTTGATTGGGGTTTCCCGAAACGTGTCCTGCTCATATGTGCGGTTCTTGTGGTACTGGGTGTGTATCCCCTGCTTACGTATGGTACCCCGGAAATAACAGCCGGTGTTATTGCCGGTTCTGTCCTGGCAATACTGAACGTGCTATTCGGATATTTTTCTATTGAATATGCAAAGGGCAAATCGAATAAGACGTTTCTGAAAGCAGTTTTAGGCGGGATGGGGATACGGCTTGTGGTTTCACTGACCGCAGTGCTCATACTGGTACGGGTTTTCGATTTTCATATTGTAAGTCTCGTTTCATCGTTTCTTATACTTTATTTTTCATTTATGTTCCCTTTAATTTTGATGTATAATAAAAAATTGTCAATGAGGAAATGACTAAGTCAGAGTATTACAACACCGCTGGAGCTGATACCGTAGCAGCCGGACAAACCGATGGTGCCGGCTGGATCCTCGACTACGTGACTAATAAAAACTATATTGAATTCAAACCTTTCGGGAAAATAATGCTCCCGCAATTTGAACCGATTGAAATTCTCGGCCTTTCAATAGATTTATCACCGACAAAATATGTGGTATATCTGTGGGTCGCCGCGCTTATTGTTTTTGTGATGATGACATTCGTAGGGAGACGGTATCGAAAGAGTTATATTCCTCAGGGTTTTACGAATTTTATTGAAGTGTTCGTACTGTTTATACGTGATGAGATTGTTCGTCCGAACATAGGCGATAAAGCCGAGCGATATATGCCTTTTCTTGCAACGATATTTTTCTTTATCGCAACGTGTAATTTACTGGGGCTGGTGCCTTACGGTGTGAGCTCAACCGAGAATATCAACGTTACGGCAGGGCTTGCAATCATGTCGTTCTTTATGATACAGATAGCGGGTATGAGAAGCAATGGTGTCTGGGGGTATTTCAAGGGATTGGTACCTCATGGCTTACCGGTCTTTGTTTTACCGGTCATGATTGTGGTTGAATTCCTCGGTTTGCTCACGAAGCCCTTTGCACTCACCGTTCGTCTCTTTGCCAACATGACTTCAGGTAAAATAGTTATTTTATCGCTCATTGGCTTGATCTTTTTCTTTCAATCGATTGTGGTCGCACCGGTATCGATACTTTTTACATTGTTTATAATGCTATTGAAAATGTTTATTTCATTACTGCAGGCTTATATTTTCACGATGCTCAGCGCACTCTTTATCGGTATGGCTGTACATCAGGAACATTAATATATATTTTAAAGTAATCCAGCGATACATCACTGATATAATACTCAAAGGAGGACACTACATGGACGCATTAGGAATGGCATATTTGGCGGGTGGCTTTGGAGCCGCTCTTTCAATCATAGGAGCAGCATTTGGTATTTCGAAAATTGCCGCAGCAACTATGGATGCCAGCGGTCGTCAGCCGGAAATTGCAGGCGATGTCCGTACATCAATGATCATAGCAGCAGCACTTATCGAAGGTGTTACGTTGTTCGCACTCGTTATCTGTATTCTGCTTGCACTGAAATAAACAGCCGGGAAAAGGACACAATCCACAAGAAGAGGCATACCTATGCTTAATGTTGATCCGGGTTTGATAATCTGGACTATTATAACTTTTTTCATTCTTCTTCTGCTACTCCGTCTGACAGCCTGGAAGCCGATCATAAAAGCACTTGCCGCTCGTGAGGAAAATATTCGTTCTTCTCTTGCAAAAGCGGAGAAAGCCCGTGAAGATGCAGAACATATACTTCTGGAAAATAAGAAAAATCTTGCACAGGCCGATGAGCAGGTCCAGAAAACATTGAAGGATGGGAGAGCTCTTGCCGATAAGCTGCGCCAGGAAATGACAAACAAGGCAAATGACGAGGCACGTCGTATGATCGCGCAGGCCAAGGAACAGATCGAGCGGGAAAAACAGGAAGCGTTAAAAGAATTACGCGCGGAAGTTGCCCATCTCGCAATCAGCGCCGCAAGCAAGATTATCGATGAACAACTGGATGAGAAAAAACATAAAAAGATCGTCGATAAATTTATCGATGACTTACCCGGTAATTAAGGGAGAATTGATCTATGGCACAGATTCGTGTTGCGCGGCGATATGCGCATGCACTTATTATACTGGCAGAAGAACAGAAAAAGCTCGAAACCATCTTCGATGACCTTGACCGGATTTTATCGCTCATTCGATCATCCAGAGAATTGACACTCTTTCTCCAAAACCCGTCTATCGGAAAAGGAAAGAAACGAAATGTTTTTAACGAGCTGTTTTCAAATACGGTCGATGAACTTACCATGAAGTTTATTCTCCTGCTCGTCGAGAAAGGGAGGGAAAATATCATCCCCGGAATAATTGAACAATATCGTTCTATGGTCGATGAGAAAATGGGTATCGTTCGTGCCGAGGTCAAATCGATGGTGAACCTGGATAAAAAGCAGGAGAGAAATTTACAAAAGCAGCTCGAAGGATATACCGGTAAAAAAGTCGAAATAACCTATAGCCTCGATAAAAATTTACAGGGTGGTTTCCTGGCCCGCATGGGTGATACGGTAATTGATGCAAGCATTCGAAGACAGCTTGAATTGCTTGAAAAAAAGTTTATGTCGGATGGTTCAATTTCGAATTGAAATATAGTTTTAAATTATTAAAGGATGCACTATGGCAGAAGTAAGACCTGATGAAGTAGCCGCGATACTGCGGAAACAAATCGCCGGTTTTGAGAAAGAAATCGATGTCTATGACGTCGGTACCATCATTCAGGTAGGTGACGGAATCGCCCGGGCGTTCGGGCTCTCAAAGGTAATGGCAACCGAGCTCGTCGAGTTTCCAAACGGTACGTTCGGTATGGTGCTGAACCTCGAAGAGGATAACGTCGGTATTGTTCTTTTCGGTGACGATACCGGTATCCGTGAAGGAGATACGGTGAAAAGAACCGGTCGTGTCGCATCGATGCCGGTCGGAGATGCTATGCTCGGCCGGGTCATCAATCCTATCGGACAACCGATCGACGGGCGCGGACCGATCGAGACAAAAGAATTCCTACCGATAGAACGGAAAGCTCTCGGTGTCATCGCACGACAGCCCGTGAAAGAACCGGTCCAAACCGGGTTAAAAGCAATCGATGCTATGATCCCGATCGGGCGTGGCCAAAGAGAGCTGATCATCGGTGACCGGCAAACAGGGAAAACTGCGATTGCCGTCGACACAATAATAAATCAGCGGCACACGCATACCGAAGATGCAAAAAGGGAAGGGGTGAATCCGCTGTATTGTATCTATGTTTGTATCGGGCAAAAGAGCTCAACTGTCGCACAGGTCGTCGATAAGCTTCACGAAATGAACGCAATGGAATATACGACCGTGATCGTTGCACCGGCAAACGATCCCGCACCGTTACAGTTTATTGCACCCTATTCGGGGTCTACACTCGGCGAGTATTTCCGTGATCAGGGTAAACACGCGCTCGTCATCTATGATGACCTTTCAAAACACGCGCAGGCGTACCGGCAGGTATCGTTGCTGCTGCGCCGACCCCCGGGACGCGAAGCGTATCCCGGCGACGTATTCTATCTCCACTCACGGCTCCTGGAACGGGCGTCAAAGCTCAGTGAAAAATTGGGAGGGGGCAGTTTAACAGCGTTACCGATTATCGAAACACAGGCAGGCGACGTGTCCGCGTATATTCCGACAAACGTCATCTCTATTACCGACGGTCAAATTTATCTCGAACCCAATCTCTTTAATGCGGGCGTGCGTCCCGCAATTAACGTCGGTATTTCTGTTTCGAGAGTAGGTGGAAACGCTCAGATCAAAGCAATGAAAAAAGTTGCCGGATCCCTCCGGCTTGAGCTTGCGCAATACAGGGAGCTCGAGGCCTTTGCAAAATTCGGATCCGAGCTTGATAAATCTACCCAGGCACAACTTCGTCGCGGTCAACGACTTGTTGAACTGCTGAAACAGGGACAGTACATTCCGGTGCCCGTCGCGAAGCAAGTGGTGAGTATTTTTGCCGGCACAAATGGATATCTTGACAATATCCCCGTACATGAAGTTTCCCGGTTTGAACAGGAGTTCCTCGAACGTATGGAGTTAAAACATGGCGATATTTTAACCGAGATTGCCGAGAAAAAAGAACTGACAGCTGCTATGACTGAAAAACTTCACGAGATACTGAAAGAATTTACAGAATCTTTCCAGCTATCGGTGAAAACAGAACAACCGGTCACAACCTGAACAGAAACGTAACAACATAGTACACAAACATGGCTACATTACGCGATATACGACAACGGATAAACGGTGTAAAGAAAACACAGCAGATCACCAAGGCGATGAAAATGGTCGCTGCTGCAAAGCTTCGCCGTGCCCAGAACAGAATTTTGTCGGCACGACCTTTCGCGTATGAACTCGCGGATATGCTCGGACATCTGGTTACGCAGGTCGATGTCAGTCTTAACCCCTTGCTGAAACCCCGTGAAGTGGAAAAGGTATGTCTCGTCGTCGTCACATCCGATCGGGGATTGTGCGGCGGATTTAATTCGAATTTATTGCGATTCACTGTTGCCCACATACAGAAACATTACAGTAGTCAAAAGGAACAGGGGACACTGAGATTGATCTGTGTAGGTCGGAAGGGATATGAGTACTTCAACAGGAGAAAATTTGATATTCACCGTCGCTATCTCGGAATATTTGGTAGATTGAGTTTTGCGGATATACAGGATATTGTTGAGGATATTAAGGATGATTACCTTTCCGGCGCTTTTGATAGAGTCGAGATCGTTTACAACGAATTTAAATCCGTTGCCATTCCTAAAATCACCCATGAACAATTTCTTCCTATCCCGCCTAAGGATATAAAAGAAGAATCAAAATCGAAAGCGGCTGTTGATTATATTTATGAGCCTTCACCGGAAGAGATCGTCAATAAAGTGATCCCGAAACATCTCGATACTCACCTGTGGCGTGTTATGCTTGAATCGAATGCCGCTGAGGAGGGATCACGTATGGCTGCAATGGATGCAGCAACCGAAAACGCAAAAGAACTTATCAGAACGCTGAATTTGACTTTCAATAAAGCACGACAAGCAGCTATCACGACCGAAATACTGGATATTGTCGGCGGAGCCAATGCGCTTGAAAGCAGCAGTTGATAGCCGTTGATTTATTACATTCCGTTCCCTATTTTATTGGATAGATAACAATCACCATTTCCGGGACCGTTATATGGAACGACTGGCAATTATAATTGTATTGAGCTATCTGGTCGGATCGATACCGACCAGTATTATATATAGTAAATTTTTCCGCGGTATTGATATTCGCCGGCACGGCAGCGGGAATGCGGGGGGGACGAACGTGTTCCGTGTCCTCGGATGGAAACCCGGTGTGGCAGTGATTATATTCGATATGCTCAAAGGATTTATCGCCGTTGCCATCATTGCGCGTTTGTATTACGATCCGGTTCTCCCGGGCGGTGAATTGTTGATTCAGGAGTTTACACTCATTCAGATAATTGCCGGGGCATCGGCAATCCTCGGTCATATCTGGACCGTGTTTGCCGGTTTCAACGGAGGGAAGGGGATTGCTACCGCTGCCGGCATGCTTTTCGGTATCGCACCGATTGAATTTACCGTTTCTGTCGGTGTCTTTCTTATTGTCTTACTCCTGTCACGCTTCGTCTCTCTCGGCTCCATCAGTGCGGCTGTTGCTTTCCCGGTCACACTCATGTTTCGTTGGAATATTTTCAACGTTGAGATCCAGGATTATTCCACCCTCATTTATTTTAGTATTGCCATTTCTTTGTTACTGATCTACACGCACCGGAGTAACATCAAGCGATTATTACAGGGAACTGAAAATAAATTATCAGCATTATCGCTGAAATCCAAAAAACGAAAAGAAAATCCCGAAGGGAACCCCGCACGATGAAAAT
>SLQE01000251.1 GCA_007131635.1 Bacteroidota bacterium
AGCTTGAATTGGAATTTGGAGTTTGGATTTTGATCATTATTTGAGATTTGAATTTTGGGATTTGAGATTTAAAAACCCGTGGTTCCTATTAACGCAGAGGCCGCAAATGTAGCAGAGAATCTTTATTATATCTTTGCGTCCTCTGCGATCTCTGCGTTTTTAACTAACCCTGAGCCACGAAGGGGCGGCAATCAATAGCACAGGGTGAAGCCCTGCGGTACAACAATGAACCCACCACAGATCCAAGCCCTGAAGGGGCGAAATCAAAACAATATTGTAATGCTCCGATGACGCTACTCAAAAACTTTGAATAATAAACAGGAAATGATACAGATTTAGTTACCCGTATTCTTCAAAAATATTTTTATTTGTCCACTCAAGTTCCTATCCCGAATATCAATACTTCCAATCCTTATGACTCACCGGGAACCGGTTCAATTCGTCCCTGTAAAACCGCCATTTGGGTATGAACTTATCCATCAAAGATTTGAAACGGTCGTTGTGGTATCGTTCCAATAGGTGTACCATTTCATGCACAAGGATGTACTCAAGACATTCCGGGGGTTTCTTTGCGAGCTCGAGATTGAGCCATATTCGTTTCGCCTGACGATTACACGTCCCCCATTTTGTTTTCATTTTCTTGATGCCAAATTCATTTACATACACCCCCATTTTCACTTCCCACTTTTCTATAAGCGCGGGAAGAATTTCCTTCATATGTTTACGGTACCATTCATCAAGGACTTGCCTTCGTTTTGCTCTGTTTGAATCCGGTCTTATGTACAGGTCTATCGTGCTGTGTCTCAATATCACTTTGGGCGGGGCGTTATGCTCAATTACCTTGAGCAGATAGCGTTTTCCTTTAAAAAAATGACTCTCCCTGTTTATATAGTCACGCGGTGCTTCACGTTCCTGCATTCTGATTCTGGATTGCTGCTTTTTTATCCAATTCAGCTTTGAAATTGCAAACACCCGGATAGTATCGAGATCAATCCGTTTCGGTGCCGATATTCTGACTCTGCCGCCCGGCGGGTGGACGCTCAGGTGAATATTTTTGATGTCCTTCTTCACCACATCGATAGTGATATTTCCCAACTCCAGTTTTTCCATATTAATATTCACGCTGCTCCTTTACTATGGCAAAGATTCGCTCGACTTCCTTTTCTTCCTGTAATACTTCATATAACGCGGCTTTGATCTCGTTTTCTTTTTGGAGATTTCCTCTCCAATCGTCTTTTTTGATGCTATACTCCTTCCGGGTGAGATATTGCGTTAATAGTTCCTCCCGGTTGCCGAGATAGTCGTATCGCAGCTCAACAGTGAATAGTCGTACGATCCGGTTTTGTGTACAGCGTTCTATTTGTCCGGTCTGGTTCATTTTTTACCGTAGAAGGTTTTTTAATTTAAGACACTGGTACCAGTATACTATTCAAATCGATTATGATCAATTTCTCTTGTAACATGTTGAACTATATAGACTTCCAGTAATTATCAAATATATTTATCGGACACCACTTACCTGACCGATAACAACCTCCGCCGGGGGCGCCTGCACCACTGGTGCAAATCAACAAATCAATCATCCAATCAACCATTCACGCATTCATGCATTCATGCATCCATGCATCCCCCGCGGCCACGGACTGTCTTTCGTACGCCGGCCCGCCGGGAGTTCGGTTATGATCAACCCTTTTTCTTCGATCCAGTATTGTTCGAGGAAGAAGTCTTCGTTTTTGCGGTTGTATTGATGTTACCATTTTGGGGGGTTCATGTTTTCTGTCCTTTTTAAACTATAGAACTAATATTCGACGATTCCGGAGTGGATTCACTACATTGAGTTGTAGAATTTCATTGGAGGCATTCATTTTATAAAGTTCACTTATATCCATTTCCACTCTCGGTGCGACCAATATGCATTTATATCTACGCTCGTACAAGCAGGTTCTATAAATAATTGAATTCTTCCAACTATATCAGAGAAGGTATATTCACTTTGTAGAAGATGTTTCTTTTGCCATATTTTAGACCATCGCTTTTACATACGGAAGCATCTTCTCCTTCACGCCCAATTTATCTGCATATGTCATAAGCTTATTTATATCACGCCCGGATTTACTCAAGTAGTTTTTCAATGATTCCAACATGATATCTTCCCCTATTTTCTTCCGGTAGCGGAATAGATCACACAATGTCTTTTCTGTTTCATAAATTCTAAAAATTCCGCTTTGAGTCTCAACGTTCGTTATTCCAGTGTTGTAATATTTATGCGGAAAGTAGTACACCTGAACCGGCGGATAATCAATATTCAAACCTCTCGTGTTGTGCGGTACTGCAACCGTAACATAAGCAGGATTGAATGTCGTAAGGTCATAATATGAGGAAGCAGAAGCCAGACAAATGACCGCTTTATTGTATGCTTTGCAAACATCCACAAAACTACCGTGTTCATCCCATGGATAATCGACGAGCTTATACAGACCGGGTTTAATCTTTTCAATTATCCCTGAGGATAGTGCTTTTGTGACATCTCTCGGATGAATATTTTTGGTGCGCAAATCCTTCATCCGGGCATATCCCTTATTTTTTTCAAATATTTTTATGATCTTTTCCATAATTGTCTGGATCAATGTGTAGGCAAATATACAAAATTTGCCTACAAAATGAACCACCTCCACATAAAAAATACTAACCACCCCATAAATTTTAGGCACACCGGAGGCGCATGCCAGCCCTGACTAATCGGGCTGGGATGCGCCGCTGGCATTAACCATTCAACTAATCTCGTCTACGCCAAGGCTCCGGCGGACAGCCAGGCATCCCCGCGGCCACGGACTGTCTTTCGTGTGCCGCCCTGCCGGGGCAACAACAAATTGATGATATATTATTTTCTATACCTTTTTATCTCTTGAGTTACTGAACGTTCCATCTCATCGAATTCTTCATCGGTAAGATAGTCGAACATCTTCCTCTTCCTTTTTGATATACTGCCCTTCCCTTCAATACAAAGTCGTATGAAAAGATCGAGCTTACGATCCGGCAAATCGACTATTTCACTTATCTTTTTTCGTGATCGTTCGAATATATCCATAAACTCCAACTCGGTGCGCAGCTCATGTTCGATTGTATCGTTCACAAATTCATACAGCCGTTCTGCCTGGTACGTCATATCGATGTACCGGTAATAGGGTGCCGTCTCATTGAGAACGGTCATAACTCCGTTTTCACGTAATCGGTATTCGACATGCTTCATTAATTCCCGGGAGAATTTTTCAAGTGTATCGGTATACTTCGGTAATTGTTTCAGCATCGTCGCCGAGACGGGGAATATCATTCCCGGCGGAGTAAATTTCCCTTCCGATAAAACATAGTGGACGAGGTAGCGATGAAGCCGGCCATTCCCGTCTTCGAAGGGGTGTAGGAATACAAACCCAAAACCGACGACCGCTGCTGTAACGACAGGGTCTATTTGCGATTGCATCATACGCTTTGAGCACGTTATCCATCCCTCCATCATCGCGTGAAGGTCTTCAGGCTTCGGCGCCACGAAATGGACCATTTCCCGGGTCGGACTTATAGTCTGACCAACATAGTTTTGAAAATCCCTATAGTCGTCCATAGCAAACCGTTTGTCTACTATCACCTTTTGAAGGAGTACAAGTTCCTCCCGGGAGAAAGGATCCGAAGTTGAAGCTGTACGAAGAAGTTCGACAAACCGTGCAGTCCTGCGTTTATCCGGATATTCTTTCTCGATTTCAAACGATGACTTCGTTTCCTTTATATACAGGTATTGAGTTGCTCTATAGAGAATTTCCTCCGCGTATTGCTTGATGATTTCATGAGCTTTCTTGTCGAGCTTCATCTTCCGGAAATTTATGAGTGACTCCGTTCTGCGTACCAGGGGAGAATATGCCGGTGTACCAAACAGGTTATTGATCACCCGGTGACGTTTACTTCTCTGTTCCAGTTCGCTTGAGAGAGTATAATACTTATTGCCGTCAAGGAGGTGGAAATAATTCCCCTGTGACAGGTTATCAAGCGGAAGCTGTTCCCCGGTCAACCACTCATAGAGAAACCAGATCATTCTCGCATACTTCCCCGTTGGTTGCGATTTTACAATGCCCGTGATTTCCTCCGGAGAAACAATTCTGAAAAGCCCGGCAAGGATCTCAAGATTTATTCCCTCATGTTTAAGTGCGAACGTAAGATGGCCTTCCAAACTTGTCCCCGGATCGTATCGAGGCGTATATACGTCGACTATTGTACCCTCTTCAATATAGCTTTTTTTGACTTGCTTTGGGGATAAATATGACACTTTCCAGTGGGGAAAGGCATCCAAATTGTATCTCCGAATAAGTTCAGAATATCCGATCGTCGATAAACCCGGTTTCATTTATAATTCGCTCATTTATCTGTAAAACAATTATTAGTTCTGAAAAATAATTATAATTAACAATAATACCTGAATAATAATTATTTTTTTTCAGAAGTGCAATTCCACAAGGTCTGATTAGTGTTCAATGACTATTAAAATTGACCATTTTTCTGAATTTTGATTATAAAATATGAAAATTGATTATAATGGAGGAGTAATCCTGTAAAACGATTACAATATTGGTTAAGAAAGCACAAGAGGATGCGC
>SLQE01000244.1 GCA_007131635.1 Bacteroidota bacterium
ATACTTCAGAGGCGAGAGTGATCCGCAGACTTTTTTTATCTCTGTTTACTTCCGGGATCGCCCTTACCTGGAAAGCGCTTAAAGAATAATTGATACCGAGCTTCTCATATCTCTCGTACTGCGTCTTCATCCTTCGGGAGAAATCGCCCCAGTCTCGATGTGAGGTAGGCGACCAGACGACTTCGGCAAGCGCCGCCAGTCGGGGGAAGACCATGTATTCGACATGCGACGGGACAGGCATATACTCGGTCCATACGTTTGCCTGTGCCCCCAGGATCAGTTTGCTCTCGTCTTCGGTGAGTACTTCGGGTACGGGTTCGTAGGAGTACACCTTTGCCAGCGTGGTATACCCTCCGATTGCAAGGGGCTCGATATCCGGATCTCCCTGGTAATGGTCAAAGTAGCAGTGGCTGCCCGGCGTCATAACCGCGGTATGTCCCATTTGTGTAGCTTTGATACCACCTTCTTCACCTCTCCACGACATAACCGTGGCATTCGGCGCGAGTCCTCCTTCCAGAATTTCATCCCAGCCGATCAACCGACGTCCATTCGAATTGAGAAAGCGTTCTATCCGCGCGATGAAGTAGCTCTGCAATTCCTCTTCATCGGCGAGTCCTTCGGTCTTTATCCGGTCCTGGCATTTGGGACACGCTTTCCAGTTGGTTTTATCGGCTTCATCTCCGCCGATATGTATAAACTCTGAGGGGAAGATATCCATCACCTCGGTAAGCACATCTTTCAGGAAGTCGAAGGTAGCGTCGTTGCCTGCGCAGTAAATATGGGTGATGGGCCAGACTCCGCCCGGTGGAACGCCGAGATTTTCACCAGTACAGGAAAACTCGGGATGTGCGGCAAGTGCCGACATAACGTGAGCCGGCATCTCGATCTCCGGCATGACGGTGATATTTCTCTCCGCTGCATATTCAACGAGCGCTCTGACCTCTTCCTGCGTATAGTAGCCGCCGTACGTAGCATTATTCGGATCGTTCACGAGAGGTCTTGCATTCCAGTGTACGTCCGGCATGTCGACTCTCCATGCGCCAATTTCGGTAAGCCGGGGATATTTTTTAATTTCCAGCCGCCAACCCTGATCGTCGATCAGGTGCCAGTGAAACACGTTGAGTTTGTGCATGGCCATGTAATCGATTATGTTGTAAATAAACTCAACCGGCATAAAATGCCTTGAAACGTCCAGATGCAAGCCACGGTAACCGAATCGGGGATAGTCCTTGATGGAAACCAGAGGGATGTTCCCGTCGGGATGGGTGCTCAGCAACTGATAAAAGGTTTGTATGCCGTACAGTATTCCCGCCGGTCTGTTCGCGGATACGGTGACGCCGTCAGTTTTTATTTTCAGTATATATCCTTCATCGCCGATTTCGTCATTGTAATCGGTGAGCAGGGTAAAGGCGATCGTAGTATTTGTGTTACCGGTGTTAGCGAAGGTAGTGCTCAGTTCGTATCCCAGGTAGGTCTTCCAGAGTGCCGCGGCGTAGGCAGCAAGTCTTTCCAGGTCCGGGCTATCGTAGATGAGGGGAGTTTGCGGTACAACGGAGAAGCTCCCCGTTGAGACATTCAAATGTACGGGTATCGGGATCAGACTGATATTTTCATATTCTGCAACAGGTGAACAGCCAAAAAACGAACCGGCTGTCAGAATGGTGGTGATAAGGATACGTTTCATAGTATGGGTTTTTATGGTACGTTGATGTTTGATATTTTTTGAATATAAATAAATTATGTTTTAGGTTCCAGGTTTACCCGCCGAAGCTTGTTTTTTAGCGTAGGCGGGGTTTCAGGTTTCAAGTTGCTGGTTCCTGGTTACGGGTTCCTGGTTATGGAGGTCACGTCCCGCACGCAGACTTCGACCACAGGTATAGATTCCCTGCCTGCCACAGGCACCGCGCTGCCAATGACACGGAGATTCAAACGCCAGCGCTTGCAGGCTTCTACCACACAGGTATGGCTTCGCCAGACTCCTTGCCTGCCGCAGGCAGGGCGCTCAGCCTGACACCCTTCACACTACTGGAGTGTGTCGCTCAGTCTGACACAGCGCGCGGAGGGTGTGCGATCCAATCACCAAATAATCAAATCAACCAGCAACAAGCAACCAGCAACAAGTCATCATCCATGCATACCATGCATTCATGCAACCATGCACCCCATCAAGTTTTCTTCTCCTGCCTCAACAGCAAAATCACAAACACCCCCGAAACTACCACAACCCCCAGCGCGTACTGGGCGGCGTCGGCGAACATTGCTTCGATGGTATAGCTCCATACGTTCAGGGCGAGCGTTTCGAAACCGATGGGCGAGAGAAGAAACGTCAGCGGCAACTCTTTCATTGCCGAAAGAAATACAAATGCCATGCTCGCGATGATGCCTTTTCGCAGAAGCGGCAGCGTCGCTTTAAAAAATGCGGCGAAGGGATGGTAGCCGAACGAACGCGCCGCCTCTTCAATTTGCGGCGGTGCCTGGTAGAGTGCGCTGCGTATGGGTCCCATTGCTTCGGCAAGATAGTGCAGGGTAAAAGCATATATGAGGATGCCGAGTGTTTGATACAGAAACGGTGCTGCCTGTAAGGTAAAAAATATCAACGAAAGTGCAAATGCAAGCGGCGGTATGGCGTATCCCACATATGCTACACGTTCAAATGTACGCGATATTGCGGAGGGGTAACGCACACCTAAATACGCCAATGGTATGGCCAGCAGTGCCGCGAAGACAGCCGACGGTATCGAAACCGATAATGAACCTGCAGCTGCCGAACGCAAACCCGAAAGATTTATTGCATCCGATTGCGAAAGAAACCAAAAGACGATTGTGCCGATGGGTGCGATCAGGCTTGCAAATACGAACACACCTATAAAGAGATACGCAGGCAGTTTCCACGACCCGAGCGGTACGATCCGCCGGTGTCTGCTTGCACCCCGGCCTGACCGTGATAACCGTAAACCGCGGAGTAACCGGGCATCTACAAAGAGCAAACTGACCGTCATAAGAATTAAAAATAACGCGAGCCATGCCGCATAGATACGGTCGAATGCCGCGGTATATTGAAGGAAAAGGGCATAGCTGAATGTCTCGAAACGCATCAGCGAAACAACGCCGAAGTCACCTAGCACATGAAGTGCAACGAGCAATCCTCCGGAATATAATGCGGGTTTGAGCTGCGGAAGCACCGTGTTGAAAAATACAATCCGGGGAGGATACCCGAAGCTCTGGGCAGTCTCTTCCAGAGCAGGATCGATGCCCAACATTGCCGTCCGGAGATTTATGAATAGATACGGTGTAAGATATAACGTCAGTGCAAGCAGTGATCCCCAGTAACCGGCCGGCCGCGGAATAGGTACGCCGAACAGCTCTGCCGAAGTGCCGAACGGACCCGACATGCCGAGAAGGGCATACGCCATCACATAGCCCGGGATTGCAAGCGGTAAAATGCCGAGCAGCGTGAAAATCTTTTTTCCCTTCATATCCGATCGGGTCGTGAGCCATGCAAGCGGTAATGCCAGCAAGGTTGTAGTGACAAGCACGCCCGTCGTTAATATGATGGTATTCAGAAAAAGACTGAACGTTCGCCGCCGGAAAACAATAGTGCTCATCGTCTCGGCATCGGCTTCAAAGGCACGTACCAGTAAATAGATGAGCGGTACCAATACGCCTGTTCCCACGAGAACTACCGGTAAAAGGATATACCAGGGAATAGCCAGGATACCTTTACGGGTGGTACTGATCATAATAAGCCGACTTCCCTGAGCAATCGTAATGTTTCATCGAGCGTGTCGAGCCGGTCGATATTGATCTGCGGCATTATCTCAAGAAGTTCAGGCAGGGGGCGCAGTACAGGATTAGGGGTAACCGGATCGATGACCGGATACTCATAAACCTCGTTTGTGAAAAACTCCTGTGCGCGGGGTGAGAGGAGGAAATCTATAAATTTTTCCGCTTCGGTTTTATTCCGCGCAGTGGTTAATATCCCGGCGCCGGCAATATTCACAAAATTCGCCGGATCACCTTCTCGTAGAAAAATCTGCTCGACGGGGAAGGCAGCATCCGATTGTTTTAACCTGATTAAATAGTAATGATTTGTTATCCCGATATCGATTTCATTTGCAGCGATCGCCTGAATGATCGGCACATTTGAGCGGTATGACTTCGCGCCGTTCGCGCGTACCGCGGTGAGCCATTGTTTAACCTTATCGCGTCCGTCCAATGCTACCATCGCCGATATGAACGTCTGGAACGATGCATTTTGCGGCGCCCATCCGATGCGGTTCGACCATTTCGGATCGGCGAGATCATAGATAGATTCAGGCAGTTCGTTTTCCGAAACCCTGTTTGGATTATATGCGACTACCCGGGCTCTGCCGCTTGTGGCAATCCACGTACCGTCGCCGCTGTGGAATAATTCGGGTGTTTTATCAATCAATGTCTGTGGCAGCCGGCTGAACATGTTGCGATTGCTCAGCACTCCCAGCGCTCCTCCGTCCTGCGCCCAGAAGAGATCGGCGGGAGATCGCCGGCCCTCTTCAAGCAGTGCAATCGCGAGCTGCGACGTATCGCCATACCGGACACGAACGCGTATACCGGACTCTTTTTCGAACTCTTCAATGATAGGCTCAACGAGACTTTTAC
>SLQE01000151.1 GCA_007131635.1 Bacteroidota bacterium
GCAAAGAGTATCGACCGGTGCGGCGGCACCGACAGATCCGTAAACGCCTTTGCAATCGAGAGCATCATGGATACACCGCTCGCGTTATCAAGCGCGCCGTTATAGATCGAATCCCCGTCAACCGGTTCACCGATACCAAAGTGATCATAATGGGCGGAATAAACAACAACTTCATCCTTGTTGTTTGAATTGGATCCCGGGATTAGTCCGAGCACATTATACGTATCCACATCTCTTAATGTCTGTCTGATTGTAGTGCTTGCCCGGATATTGAGACCGACGGGTTCAAAATCGGGATAAAGGGCACGTTCTATCAGCTCTTCATACGCGAATCCCGACATGCCGATGATCTCGCGGGATGCCTTTTCACTCGTCCATGCCTTGAGAGGCAGCTTGGGGATATCATCATCGACACGCAATTCAAAATTCTCACCCCCCCAGGATGTTTGCACAACCGAAAACGGATAGCCGGCCGAGGGAGTCGTGTGAATGATAATTGCACCTGCCGCACCCAGCTCAGCCGCGATCTCATACTTATAGGTCCATCGTCCGTAGTAGGTACGCGCTTTGCCTCCGAAGAAATCCGGGGTATCTTCCGTTCCGGGATCGTCATTCAACATAACCAGGATCTTACCCGACACATCCATTCCCTTATAATCATCCCAATTGTACTCCGGCGCTTTGATACCGTATCCGACAAAAACAAGATCACCGGTTACGGGAACGGTGGGTTCAAGGACTCCGCTGAAGGGCATAAAATCTTCGTGGTATAAGAAAATACGCCGTTGGTTACCCCGTGAAACGGTAAGGTGCGTATTCCGGTCGACCGTCATACCGACAAGCGGTACCGGTTGAAAGTAGGTCCCGTCTTCGGCACCCGGCTCGATTCCCATTGCCTCATATTGAGATGCAATGTAATGACGTGCAAGATCGTCACCCCGGGTGCCGGGTCCGCGACCTTCAAGTAAATCGTGAGAAAGAAACCGGGTATGTCCCAGAATAAATTCTTCGGTAATAACTTTTTCAGCTTCTTTTACCGGATCAACGCTGCATGCCGAAATAATAAAAGTTATAATCAGTAACGGCAAGACAATTATATGCATAGTGTTTTCTCCGTGTATAGGTTATTGTATCAATGTATATAATAATTAAGAGGGATGTAGTCATCCATAATGAGAATCAGGATCATGGGCCATCGGAATTGATTCTTCCGAAAAACCTTCTTCTGTCCAGTAATGCTCGAGTTCAACACCGAGTCCCTGAATAATACGATTTACCATATTGTAATATCCGGCCACCATCACGATGGCAAGCAGCGTCTCGTCGTTTACTCCCTCCGCCTTTAATTCTTCAATATCTTTTTGGAAATGGAAATGGGGTTCACGTGTTAAGCGCTCGCAGAATTCAAGCATCTTTATTTCGAGCGGCGCAAGATACACGCTTCGAAAATCTTCTCTGAATTTCTTGACGTAATCTTTGTTCTTTGTCAGACGGTATAAAGCATCGCTATGGTGATACAGGCAATACTGGCAGTTATTACTTTGAGCGACGACGATAGCGATCATTTCACGTTGGACACGGGTAAGCGGTGAGCTTCCGTAGATGAGCGTGCGGTAGAAATCCATGTGCGACTTCAGGTACTTTGGAATGAGCCCCTGAACCTTTACAATGTTATCGACGCCTCCCCAGGGTGCACGGAAAGCGTCGTAATAGACTTTTAGTTTATTTTGTGCCTCCTCTTCATCGATGGTTTTAATCCAGGACATAACAGCCTCCTTTGTTAGGTTAGTAGTGATGAGAATTACCAATCGGTAGGGCGATCAAGGTCCATTTCTGTTTTTCCGTTCGTGTCTGCATAAATGATACTGTCTTTTTTGGGTGAGATTTGAATTGCCCAATCGCCTTTCCGATCGCGAATGACCGAACCCCACAACTTTCGTATTTTCCGGGTCGAAAATTTTTCGTAAAATACCCATCCAAAATAGGCAATGGAATCTTTGATATAAAATGCGGGAATTCGTTCGCCGGGTTTCACGGGTACATCGGCAACCTTAGCAGGTACATATCCAACTTCGGACAAAGTTTGGATAAATTGATCGCTGTAATCACGACCGTCGACAAAAAGATCGTGGCGTGTACGTTTGACACCACGTCCGGTGGCAAGATCTTTCAATGATTCGGTAATTTCATTTTCGTGATCGTCAGAAAAACGGGTCATCATCAAAAAAATCATCGCCGGCAGCGTCACCGGTATCGTGATCGGATTGCAAATATCGTGAAAGCAATGCAGTGTCTTCGCTACAGACATCACAGAGTAATTGGTCGTCAAACTCCACGACATGTGAAACATTTGTATGTGCTCCACACATCATACAGACCCCTTTTCTGTGACGCCGGCCGGAAACTCCGTTCCGTTTGGCAGCTTTATTGTTTGTTGTTTTGCTCAACGGCATAAAGATCTTCCCTCTGGCGGCGTGAGATCGCTTTCATCACGCAAACAATAATGCATACACCGGATAGCTACTGACACACGCGTTTTCAATATAAAACGACGAGCATGTCTTCCGCGCCGATTGTTTTGGTATAGAGGCAATATAAAGACACCTTACATTATATGCAACATTAGTGATAATGGAAATTTATACAAACATAATGCCAGAGAGAAGGTTCGTTTCTGGTTCGTTTTTAGAATAAAAAAATGAATATCATTTCACAATATCGACTGTTTACAGGTATTAATTTCTTGCGGTTATTATTACACATCCGGCACTGTAATTCTTACAATGGGCGATCGTGCTTGACGCTTTGAAAATTGTTTGTTATACTATATTAAAATCTTTAAGATTCGGAGGGCATACCGTGCCACAAGCGCTGCTCATCCTGCTGGCGGTTATAGGACTATTGATATCACTTTATTTTACCGGGGTATACTACAACTATCTCAAAAGCGATGTCTGGTGGGTACCTGTGTTCTGCCGGATGAAACAACAGACCTGTCAGAGCATACTAGAGACACCGGAAGCCCGCGTCTTCGGCATGCCGAATTTCGTGCTCGGTCTTATTTTTTACATCGTACTTATAGCCGCAGTACTAGGTAACGTAAGCGGTTTTCTATTCGATATTCTTCTAACGACGGCCGTCTTCACCGTCGCGCTCGCCGCCTATCTTATCTATGCATTACGCGTACGGTTAAAAACAAACTGTATTTTATGTTATACTGTTCATGGTATAAATACCCTTATTGCAATTTTACTTATCGTTTCCAGATATACTACATTATAATAGCAGCATTAAACGGAGGAGATAATGGCTTCGCACACCGCACAAAATTTTACCGGGGAGGTTCTCTTGTACTATTCCCCGTTCTTTCACGAGCATGTAACGCTTCCCCATCACCCTGAGCAACCGGGTCGACTCCAGGCTATTGTTGACTACCTGAAGACCAACGGACTATGGGAGAGGGTTACCGTTCAATCGCCGGATGACAGTGCTGCACGGGAGGAAACGGTACTGAACTATATGAACATGACGCACCCGGAACAGCACATAGCCTATATAAAAAGACAATCCGAAGAAGCGCAGCGGCAGAAAACCACGATCCTGCCGTTTTCAGACGGCGGTGATACAAACGTGAGCCCTCAGACATATAAAGTCGCACTGAAAGCGGTCACAGCCGCATTGGATGCTGTCGATACAGTGTGTCAGGGTAACGTCCGGCGTGCATTCTGTGCTATCCGTCCTCCGGGGCACCACTGCGAACGCAATCGCCCGATGGGATTTTGTGTATTCAACAATATAGCAATTGCGGCACGATACGCCCAACAGAAACATGGAATCGAGCGGGTCGCAATAGTGGACTGGGATGTGCATCACGGTAACGGAACACAGGCGATATTCTATGACGATCCGTCGGTATTATTTATAAGCCTGCATCAGTATCCCCACTATCCCGGCACCGGCAGTGCCGATGAACGCGGAACGGGAAAAGCGGAAGGCACAACGATCAATTTCCCGTTACCTGCCGGAACAAACGAAAAAACATATGAGGATATTTTCACGGGTAAGATCGTTCCGGTATTGCATGATTTCAAACCGGATCTGATCCTCATATCGGCGGGATTCGACGCGCACAGAGACGATCCGCTGGGCGATATGCTCTTAACGGAGAAATCGTTCGGATTGTTTACACGAATTTTATCAGATGCTTCCTCCGTGTGTGATGGAAGAATAGTTTCTTTACTTGAGGGCGGTTATAATTTAAACGGACTTGCAAGAAGCGTCGCCGAGCATGTACAAGTACTCGGCGGGATACATAAAACAACTCACACGGGAACAAAGGGGACACTACAATGAAATTTGCCTGGTTCATCGTATTCCTGTGTATCATTGCAGGTTGTGACCGTGAACGTGAAGGAAGACCGGTTCGCATCGCTGTATCACTTGGGGGGACGGATGTACTCACGGAAACAAAACATACCCAGGGAATGACTGAGGCAGCGGAAAATGCAAAGGTCGATATAACATGGAGAACGGCACACGGCGATTATGCATTGCAGAAACGGCAGATAGATACGCTTCTGGCGAAAGATCACGATATAATAGTCGTTGAAGTTGTCGATCCGCGGAA
>SLQE01000167.1 GCA_007131635.1 Bacteroidota bacterium
ATCTTTGTTATGGGATCGAATGTTCCCTGGTCAACAAACGTAAACGGACCATTTTCGGTAAAGAAAATGGAGCCGTCGGATTTTCTTCCTCCCATCCAGAGGCCCGCTGCTACCATATAAGAGCGTTGCTCATCTTTTGACGGTAATATTGCCGGACCTCCCGGCCAATCCATGCTCGGATAGAATTCAAACGGATTGAGCGGATTCGGGGCACCGATAGTCCCGTTGTCTTTCATTATTTCCCAAAGATTTCCGCGATTATGAATTTCAAACTCGGCTTGTCTGACCTGCGCGTGAACTTGGATAGACAGTATAAACAAGACAATCAAATATAAAAATATCGGATTACATTTCTTCATAATACATTCTCTCTAAAAGTTAAACCGAACGCCGACATATACCTGCCGTCGCTGATGATATGTTTGCCAGCTTATATCGTAACCGCCGCCATCGACTTTCGTTACTTCTCCCTCCTCAACATACCGCCGCACGGCGTTTGCATCGAAAAATATATCACCGATAGAGCGAACGTTTTTAGTATCGAATAAATTAGTTATTAGTGAATACACCGTTACCCTGTTCATCCTGCCGAACTGAAAAGACTTTTCAAGCCGGAGGTCGACCGTATGTATTGCAGGGTACCGGTGATTGTCATAGGTATCCGGGGGATCTTCCGGGCCGACGTATGTAAATGTTTGTCCGCTCACATAACGGAATAACAAACTCGTGTTCAGGTTTCGCAACAATTTCGCGGGGAATGAAGAACCGAAAGAGTCGGGGATCTGAACATAGAGATTGGCTCGTAAAATATGCGGACGACTGAACGATCGCTCAATCGGTATACGCTTATGAACATCGACATCCCAAACGAATTCCGGGTCACCCTGTTCGTCGAACCGTATTCTTCCCGGTGTCGCCCTGCCCTGCGTTGCCCGTGCAAAGCTATAATTGACATCGAGTGTATAGATACTGCTGAACAGCGTCGTAAAGGTAACTTCGAATCCGCGCGCATCGGCATAATCTCCGGAGAAGTGACTCGCATATGCAATGCTCGGATGGATAGCACCGCGGAACGGATCGTATCCCTGCACCTGTCGGTCGAAGAGTCCCTCGCGGGGCTGGGTTTGGTCGAACATATCCTTGTAGTAACCGGTAACTCCGAGAACTGCAAAGTCATCGAAATTATGACGGATACCGGCTTCAAACATTATTGTCTTCTCGGGACGCAACGGGTCGATAGTGAGAGAAACAACACGTTCCGGATCGCCCTCGACCGAGGGTGTGCGTCCCGGTTCGCGTCCTTCATTTTCAGCCGCTTCCCGTTCGGCAATTTGTCCCTTCACGATGTATTCAGGCCGGAAGTAGCCGAACTCAAACATCCTGTCGAGTGCGGGCATCTGATAAAAATGGCCGTAATTAAAATGAAGAACGGATTTATCGCTAATCGGGAATGAGACACCGAATCGCGGACTGACCATATGATATGAGCGTGCGGGCTCACGCGGTTTATCCAGTACGTTATCAAAAGAATATTTCACGCGTCCGTTCGCATCCATCTGATCTCCGTCGGGATCGAGAGCAGGGTCAAACAACGGATCGAGCGCGAGATTAAAGATATCACGTGAGACAAACCAATCACGGTTCGGGTTAAAATAATCGTATCGTAAGCCGATATTAATTATCATGCTCTCGAATTCCATTTTATCCTGGACATAGGCGGATATTTGGATTGGATGAAATGTCTCATGCAATCCGCGGTTAAGCCAGTCATCGGGATGCAAACTATATGACGGAAACCGGTACGATTCGATTTCACGCATCGTAAAATACCGCAATTCAAAGCCGCTCTTGATAAAATTCCATGAGTTCATTTGCCAGTTGATATTCCCGGTAAAAGCCAGATCTCCCGTCTGCAGATGTAGTTGCAATATCGGAGACCAGGCATCGAACGGTTCATTCGGAAAGCCGTTAAACCGCTGGAACCCCCAGATAGTCGGGTTAATACTCTGACCGAGCTCGGTAAATTCGCTCGGATTTTCCTGACTATCAAAGAAATATTTGCTCAACCGTAATTCATAAAAGAGTGTGGGCGACAGAGCATGCGTGAAATTCACGCCACCCATGTACGTATAGGTATTGAATACCGATCCCCATCCGCGGTAATATTTTGCCTGATTAGTAAAATCCGTGTTTTCCTGCAGCGTGGTGTGTGCCTCGTGACTGTATAATCCGGTAATACGCATTCGCATATTCGGTTTCAGCTGAAGCGAAACAGAGGCGAGTACATCATCAAGATCTCTGGTATCCCTGGGACGCGGCAGCGAATACGCCTCGCGTTTTAATTGTGCGGCGGCAAAAAAGGTACCTTTCTGGTCACCCCGGTCGAAGAGCGGTCCGCCCAGACTGATATATGCGATATGGTCGGGTATCTTTCGGTAATCATAAATTTGGCTCTGCCGGTATGGCGTCCACCACTCCGGATCGAGCGAACCGTCGGGTAACCGGTTGTCGATAAATTCTTTCTGAGTTTCCCGGTCGTACAGGTAATTACCGAAGTGCCTTTGACCCGGCAGGCCGTAAATATATTCAGCCGACCCGCTGAATCTGTCTCCCCCCTCGCGTGTAACTATGTTTACGATACCCGACTGGGCCTCACCGTATTCTGCGGTGAAACCTCCGGAGAGGAGCTGCATTTCCTGGACTGCGTGCGGATGGATATGGAGATACGAACCTCCTCTGTCAGCACGTCCCTCGATAATCGCTGCTGTTCTGACACCGTTAATGTACCAACGAACCTGTCCCTGCTCACCGCCACGTACGGCATAGCGGGGCTCTCCCCGACCGCTGCTTCCGAGTCCGCCCATGACCGGAATAGGGTCAAAGAAAACACCTGCCTGAATCATCATTGCCTGGCGGGCATCGGTCACGGGTAAACGCTGCAGTTCCTGGACGCCGAGATACTGTGTGCTTGTGGTCAGATCCCTCTGGATGACCGGTCGTTCCGCGGTAATGACGACCTCTTCTCCAAGTTCGAGCACCTGTTCTTCAAGTTCAATCGTTTGCAAGCGAGCTGTCAGATCACCGTACACCCGTATGTCGGTCACCAACACTTCTTTATAACCGATCATCGAGAGACGCACATCGTATTCACCGGGTGCAACCCGCAATATCAAAAATTCACCGTTCGCGTTCGTTGCCGCACCGAGAGTGGTTCCGACAACAACCACGTTGACTCCTATGAGCGGTTGTCCTGTTGCTTTATCAACAACAATTCCGACGATACGTCCCGTCCCGCCTGCCTGCAGTAAAAATGATAATATTAGGGTTAACGTAACTAGAGTAAAAAATCTTTTTATACCGGATGACATCATAACAACTCCAATGTCTGTTATTCGTTTATCTGTCGATTCTCATCGGGGCACCACTTTTCGATTGACTTTCGGACCCATGTAAGATGATGTTTCATACTCTCAAGAGCAAGTTTTTTGTTTTTACTCCGAAGAGCTTCATATATTTCGAGGTGAAAAGATATATTCGTTTGGTTGAGAAGATCGTCATACCCCGAACTTTTTTCTTCCTTCATCAAAAGATTTTCCATTTTCTGAATATGTTCGAGGCTGATATTCCTGACTGCCAGTGAAACGGTCTGCATCTCAAGGGTGATATGATGACTATATGAACTAAGAATATTTAAATAATCGGATAATGTCAATATGCAGGGATAAAATTTTGGGCATTGATGGGTTTTATATAAGGCCATTTAGATGACTGTTCTTAACCGTGCGCTGAATACAATACCGGATTAAGCGGTGAGGCAGCGATTTCGCCCGGATTTATCCCGGGGAGAAATGTTTCCATGTCAACACGTCGATTTTTGTTATCGGGTTCAAGGACCTTTGCTCCGTCTTCATAATAAATAATCGTCATAACTTCGCGACGTGTAGCACTATCATTTCCGGATGCTGCATGTATGGTCCAGCCTGTGTGAAAGGTTGCGTCGCCTGCTTTCAATACATTATCTGCAACGTGGTATCCTTTATCCTGAATACACTTTTCATAAAATGCATCCGATTGATCGGATATCGCAATATCACCGATGGGTCCGTCTTCCTGTGATTTCAGTGCAAATTTCAATGCCCCCATTTTTTTGCTTACATCCACAAGCGGCATCCACATAGTAATTGCATTTGTTGTATTGAGCGGCCAATAATACTGATCCTGATGCCAGGGTGTCGGCAATCCTCCCGGTTCTTTGAACAGTGCCTGATCATGGTACAGTCTCACTCCCGCCACACCCATTAAATCCGCCGCTATCTTGGCGAAACGTTTTGCGAATACAAACCGTTTTACCATTTCATCCTTTTCCCACAAATTTGTCACCTGCGTAAAATAAGCATTATAGTCATCGACTACCTCCGATTGCTGGAGTCTCTTCCGTTCCTCGAAGTGCTTTTCAACGGCTTGTCCGATATGGGATCTGAACAATTCCACATCATTATTGTTGAGTATATTTTTAATTAAAATGCACCCATCCTTCATAAATTGTTGCCGTTGTTCGACAGTGATCGGATACGGTTCATCGAGATTATTAAATGAATTATTCATCATA
>SLQE01000406.1 GCA_007131635.1 Bacteroidota bacterium
AACAAACCGCAGGAGCATTCTGCAGAAAGGTTTTGAAAAAATCTTATCTTATTTTGATATTGATTATCTGGACACAAAAATTATGAAGTGGTACGAAAGATACTGGAGAAAGCAATACGCCGAACTTAGCCCTGAGGAACTGGCGTATAACTTCCGTTGCTCTCCCCGGGAATCGACCGCGTTCGGCGAAGAATCAAGAAAGGAAATCATGCGCCGTTATACCGAAAGATACAATGTTCTTCTGGATGAGCTTCGTAAAAACGGACATGCATAAAGTATGATACGTCAATTAATATTTACCGCGCTTGTTATCGGGATGTTATCCATCGGTGCTTCGGGAATGACCGGTCAGTTCGTTCCTCAGCCGAGAATCTCGTATGTTACCGACGATCGCTCACTCCGATATTCTCATAAACGGACAAGATCAGGACTAACCCGGAGGAGACAGATTGTGTATGTCTGACGTACTGATGACGCACTCTTACTTTCTGAGATTCGACCCGAAGGAACACCGGGCAATGATGCCCTACGCACCGCTCGGTACGTTATACGGAGCCGCGATATTAAAACAGAACGGTTATTCGGTTCTCCTGGCCGACAGCATGCTCGCGAATTCCGAAAATCATATCTTGCCGTATTTGAAAAAACACCGTTCACCTGTCTTCGTCCTTTACGACGACGATTTCAACTATCTTACAAAAATGTGTCTTCACCGAATGCGCCGTGCCGCCCTGAATATGATACGTATGGCAAAACAATTCTGCCGCGCGGTTATTGTTCACGGTTCCGATTCGACGGATCACGCGAAGGAATATATCGAGAGCGGTGCCGATTACATCATTAAAGGAGAAGCGGAAATAACGCTTCTTGAACTCGTAAAATCCGTCTTATCCAATGATAAACCCGTTCCTTCGATACCGGGTCTCGTCTACGCAACGAACGGGGTGGTTAAAGAAACATCGCCGCGCAAAATTTTAAAAGATCTGGATTCACTCCCCTTCCCGGCGAGGGAGTTGGTTGATTGGGATACATACAGATCCCGGTGGATACACCGCCATAACCATTTTTCAATGAATGTCGTAACCACACGCGGATGTCCCTTTCACTGCACGTGGTGCGCAAAACCGTTATACGGTCAGGTGTATCACTCCCGCACACCGGAAAACGTAGCCGAAGAGTTTTTATTTCTGAAAAAGAACTATGCACCCGATCACATATGGATATGCGATGATATTTTTGGACTGAAGCCCGGTTGGATTCAGTCATTCACCGATGAAATCCGTCAGCGCAATGCACAGATCCCCTTTAAATGTCTGAGCAGAGTCGATCTGCTTCTCCGTGGCGATACAATACCGGCCCTGAAAAGTGCAGGATGCGAAACAGTCTGGGTCGGTGCCGAATCGGGTTCTCAGAAAATTCTGGATGCAATGGAAAAAGGGACAACCGTCGAACAAATCTACGCCGCCAATAAAAAGCTTCAACAGGAAGGCATCCGTACCGCATTTTTTATACAGTACGGTTACCCGGGAGAAACATCGGAAGATATCGAAAAAACAATTCGGATGATAAAGGATTGTAAACCGGATCAGATCGGCATCTCAGTTTCATATCCCTTACCCGGCACAAAATTTTATGACAGCGTCAGCGATCAGTTATCGGAAAAAACCAACTGGGAGGATAGTCAGGATCTCGCACTGCTTTATCGCGGAACATTCGTCCCTGATTTCTACCGGACACTGCACAAAGTAACCCACTCAAGACACCGTATATCGCTTGGATTCGCACAAGCCCGATCTGTAATCAGGAATCCCGCGCAGACGAATAAAAAAACATTACGGTCGCTTGCTTCGGCAGGGTATCATATTCCACGGCTGTTGCTTCACTCTATGATTTTAAAATATCACCGGCAAAAAGCGAATGTCTATGAGTGATATAGTATTGACACATGGCTATTTTTTACGGGACGACGAAGCCGAAAAAAAAATAATGAAACCGTACCCCCCGCTCGGCATACTATATCTTTCGGCTTACCTGAAAAAGCAGGGTTTCGGTGTTGACATTTTTGACAGCACGTTCTCTTCGTTCGAAGTTTTTGAAAAATATATTTCAGAGAAGAATCCGCTAATCGTCGGTTTGTATTGTAATCTGATGACCAAACAGACCATTCTGCGCATGATGAAGGTTTTGCGGGAGCGGGGTATTACTGTTATAGTCGGCGGACCCGAGCCGCCATACCATGCTGAAGAATTTATTCGAGCCGGTGCAGATTATGTCGTTCGCGGTGAAGGAGAGGAAACGCTATCGGAATTACTCGGCGTGTTGCGTAACGGGGCTAATTCCCCGACTGAATCCATCATGGGATTAGTTTTTAAGAACGCTGACGGCCGCATAATCGAAACACCCGCGCGTCCGCTCATTCAAGACCTCGACTCTCTCCCCTATCCCGACAGAGAGGCGATCGATATCGACTCCTATATCGCGACCTGGAAAAAACATCACGGAATGGGATCAGTTTCGCTTATCACGGTACGAGGGTGTCCGTTCAGTTGTGCCTGGTGCAGCCGGTCGGTCTACGGAGAAACATATCGCCGGCGATCACCGAAACTTGTCGCAGATGAGGTAGAATTTTTGATGAACAGGTACAAACCGGACATGCTCTGGATCGCCGACGATGTTTTTACCATAAATCACCGTTGGATATACGCGCTCCGGGATGAGTTTAAAAACAGGAGTATCAGGATACCCTTCGAGTGTATCTCACGGGCAGACAGGATGAATGAAGAGGTAATCAAAGCCTTATCGGATATGGGATGTTTCCGCGTATGGTTCGGATCGGAAAGCGGCTCGCAGCGTATTCTCGATGCCATGAATCGCGGCGTTACCGTCGAAGAGATAAGATCCGTTACGGCATTGACGCGGAAATACGGCATCCAGTCTGGGTTATTCGTTATGTTCGGGTACGATAAAGAAACGATAGACGATATAGATGAAACGCTCGCCCATTTGAAAAAAGCAAATCCCGATATCTACCTGACGACTCTCGCTTACCCGATTAAAGGGACCCCTTATTATTACGAAGTGGAGAAACATATCCATACCGTTATCGAATGGAAGGACCGAAGCGAACGGGATGTCATCATTCGTAACCGCCCGTCAGGCCTCTTCTACCGTTTTACTCAGGCATGGATCAACAACGAGATGCGTTTATTTCAGGAAGCATACGCTCCGCTCAGTCATCGTTTGCGCTGGCTAACAAAAGCAAAAGCCGCGCGCATCGGCATGAAACTAACACAATGAACAGTAACAAGCACTGTCATTATTCCGGTTTCGACAGTCTGGCACCGGAGTACGACCGATCCTTCTCACACACCTTATTCGGCAGAATTTTACGCGAACGTTTTTCTGAGACGACGAGACCCTACGTTCAACCGGGATCCCTGATTCTTGATCTGGGATGCGGAACAGCCGAAGACGCGTCATACTTCGCAGGGAAAAATATCCGTATTACCGGTATGGATAACTCGGCGGG
The DNA here is from genome assembly GCA_007131635.1 of Bacteroidota bacterium. Classification (GTDB taxonomy): domain Bacteria; phylum Bacteroidota; class Ignavibacteria; order T3Sed10-11; family T3Sed10-11; genus T3Sed10-11. Next base: position 3,530 of record SLQE01000406.1, read on the forward strand.
TATGCTGCAAATAGCCCGTATGAAAAACATCAAGGGTGCATCCTTTGTTCAATCGTCTTTACACCGGAAATTATGTTTTCAGGCGGAATCCTTCGATGCAGTGTATTCACATCTGGGTGCCTTTAATTGCGTTCCGCCCGAAAAACATCCCGTCGCTGAACTACACCGTATCCTCAAACCGGACGGATATCTGATATTGTCACTTATGAACAGAGTTTATCTTCTGGAAATTCTTATGTATCTGCTCCTCTTTTCACCCTCCCGCGCTTTTCGACGTTTCGGAGCCCAACCTGTGGATGTACATGTATCTAATGCAATTGTGCCTGTGTGGTATCCCCGGTTAGGAATATTAAAAGAGAATTACAAAAGCTATTTTGATACGCTGGAAATCATCGCACAACCGGTCGTTATTCCTCCACCGGCATTCACAAACAGGTTTTCCGCCGATTCGATTATGACAAGGATACTTAAGAAGATTGATGATACGATCTGCCGTCTCCCCGGTGTCAGAATGCTCGGTGATCATGTTATACTTATTCTCCGCAGAAAGAATATCTGAATTCACCGGATTTCCTCAAGTTATTGAATATTACTAATTTGATTGAAATTCTTGGTGAATTTATCTATATTCATTGAACAAAAATTTTTAAACCTACAAAATAAAAAAATGACGGACGAAAAGTTACTCATTTTAGCGCGGGAAGCATTGAAACATTCATTTTCCCCCTATTCCAAATTCCGTGTCGGAGCCGCTTTGCTCGCCAAATCGGGAAAAGTGTACACGGGCTGCAATATCGAGAACAGCTCGTTTTCATTGACGGTGTGCGCGGAGAGGACGGCTCTTTTCAAAGCCATATCCGAAGGCGAAACCGAATTTTCAAAGATTCTCATAGTATCCGATGCCGATGATTTCATCACACCTTGCGGAGCCTGCCGGCAGGTCATTTCCGATCTTGCCGGTGCGGTCGAGATAATCCTAACAAACGCCGGCGGCGAAATGCAACACAAAAATATAAGCGATCTTTTACCCTTTGCATTCGGCCAGGCAAGTCTATTAACAAAAAGGAAATAATTTCTCAC
>SLQE01000063.1 GCA_007131635.1 Bacteroidota bacterium
AGGGTGATATTGTTACACCGGCAGCACGGGACAGAGCAAAGGTATTGCGCATAGAAATTTCTAAAGATACGCCACGGGAGTCAATGACATCCCAGAATAAAAATTCCGGTGAAGAAAAACAGGGCAAGGTTGTCATCGGATCCGACCATGGGGGATTTTCTATGAAAACGGAGCTTATACAATATGTAAATAAGCTCGGCTATGAAACCGTGGATGTCGGAACATATAGCGATGAATCGTGCGACTATCCCGAATATGCATATGCCGTTGCGTACCCCGTGTCAAAAGGAGAGGCCTGGCGAGGCATTATGATCGACGGTGCCGGAATAGGTTCCTCTGTAGCGGCAAATAAAGTGCCGGGAATAAGAGCGGCAAACTGTTATAATGAATTTACCGCACGAAACAGCCGTGAGCACAACGATGCAAATGTGTTGACGCTCGGCAGCAGAGCGATAGGTATCGAAGTGGCAAAGTCGATTGTGACAATTTTTCTGAAGACCTCTTTCGCCGGCGGACGCCACAAAAAGAGAGTGGATAAAATTATTGAACTGGAAAAAAGATTTTCAACAGAGTAGTACATGCTTCATTCATCAGGAAACGGGGAATCATGCTGTTCCTCAAGTCCGTAAAAGGAGATATCCCTTATGCCAGATTGTATATTTTGCGAGATAGTGCACAAGCGGATGCAAAGCGATATCGTTTATGAAGACCCGGAGGTCGTTGCGTTTCACGATATCAATCCACAGGCATCCGTTCATATACTGGTTGTTCCGCGTTTACATATCGAATCCGTTCAGGAAGTCACCACGGATCAGGTCGAGCTTATGGGTAAAATGATATTGGTTGCGCAGCAGATCGCCAAAAAAACCAACGTCGATGAAGGTGGCTTTCGTCTCGTCATCAATAACGGCGTCAATGGAGGTCAAACGGTTTCTCATCTGCATCTCCACCTGCTTGGCGGCAGACGAATGACCTGGCCCCCGGGCTGATGTTGATTTAGAGCTTTAAAAACCCAAATTTACTTGATTTTCTCGTTTTTTAATAATATATTTTTAGATATTTAAGTACGGTATTTAATCATTTTTTTGGTGTGCCTATTATTCGTTCGTTAGAAGTTAATTTGTTTTAGTTGGGTTAAAATTATATAAGGGTAGGTTTGTCTTTTAACGAATATATCAGATTAATGGGTGCACGTCTTGAAAATGTGACCGGATGTATTACAAATCCGTACAGAGTAATACATACGGTCTTTTGTTATTATAGACGGGTTTTGGTTGCAATTCCCGCAATCATACTGCTCTGTACTCTGGTTTCCTTTTCGCAAGGTCCGGGCCATTCGAACCCCGCATATCCCGATATTGTAATCCTCGACTCCGATAATCGTAGTATTACCCTTGAGTATCGAATGAAGGATATTCATTTTGATACTGTTTCATTGGATTCCCGTGAATATACCGATATTTTATATTTTGGAGCGCAAACTCCCGAACGCGTCAATCCGGGTTTGCCTGATCTTAAATTTCGTGCGGTGACGATCGCATTGCCGTCGGCTCATAAACCGGTGATAGAAGTGATTCAAACAGATTATCGAAATGAGCGCGGTGTGAGACTCCCACCGCTGGGAGATATACGAAAAGATAATGAAGATGAACTGTACAGGACACTTGAAGGTATTGAACGATCTGCCGGGGACCACAGACCACTCGCTGATATCCATGATATCGGAAATGTCCGCGGTGTTTATCTCGGAACACTGCATATTCACCCGATTCAACTTGCAGAAGACGGCGGAACGGTAAGAATACACAATCGTATTATTATCCGGCTATCGTTTGATACGGGCAGCTATACTACCATCGACCAACATACCTACGATGCACTCAGTACCACTGTCCTGAACATCGATCGCGTACCGGTCGCTCCCGAAGCACGGTTGAGATTGGAAAGTCTGAGGACTCAACCCGCTGCCCCTCAGAATAGTGTCCTCGCGGGCGGTTCATGGTATAGAATAGATATAGAACAAGAGGGTATGTACCGGATCAATGCATCGACGCTTGAGGAAGCCGGTATCCCGGTAAATAATCTGGACCCGCGAACGATAAAGATATACAACAACGACGGTCGAATGCTGCCGGAAAATATTGCCGATGATCGGGCGACGGACCTCGTCGAAATAGCAATATACGTGCAGGGTGAAAGTGACGGCACCTTCGGAGCAAACGATTTTATTTTATTTTACGGGACCGGTACGACTTTGTGGGATTATGATCCGGGCTCGCGTACCTATACGCATCAGTATAATTACTACACCGATGAGAATTTATATTTCCTGACCTATGGAGGAGCTCCCGGAAAGCGAATGCAGGCCGCACCGTCAGTACAGCAGTCCGATCCTGTTCGACCGCAATATTTTATATCGCATATTGTACATCGAAATCCTAAAATTAATTTATTAGGATCAGGCAGAGAGTGGATGGGAGAATCATTCCAACCGGGCGGTGTACAGGTGTTTACGAATATGCTGCATGGGTTTAATCCCGTGGTGTCCACCCGGTATCGTATACAGGTTGCCGCGCGCGCACCGACACAGACCCGTTTCAGGATCAGTGACCAGGGTACAAATGTCGGAACCATCAATATTGCCGGTGTCAATCTCGGAACAAATATAGGTAATTATGCTTCGCGAGCAACACCTGCCCTGCTGGCGAGATCCGGGTCATTTCCCGAGAATAGAAGTACCTTGAGACTGGAATATGATGGCGGAACACAATCAGAAGGGTTCCTTGAATGGTTTGAAATACATTACCCGCGGCGGTTTGAAGCGAATGATGATTACCTGAAGTTCTCGGCTCCGGATACAACCGGCGTTGTGGAGTTTACCGTAAGCGGGTATTCATCTTCCCAGATAACCGCGTATGATGTTACCGATTATGCTTCGGTCATGCGTATAACAAATGCCGTTATAGAGGGAAGTGCAATTCGATTTCAGCGTCAACAAACGGGCGGTACCCCTTCACAATATATCGCCGCATCACCGACCGGCTATTCGGTGGTGGAAAGTATTACCCCTGTTGATAATTCCAACCTGCGCGGCATAGTGTCTGGTGCGGAGTTCATAATAATATCGCCGCCCGATTTTCTCGGTGAAGCCGAACGGTTGCAACAACATCGCGAATCGTTTTTACCGAACCGACTGTCGACAGTCGTTGTAAACGTAAACCATCTCTATAACGAGTTCTCCGGCGGCATGAATGATCCGACCGCGATACGCGACTTTTTATACCATGCCTACAATACCTGGCAGGTAAAACCGATGTACGTCCTTTTACTCGGTGCAGGTTCATTTGACTACCGCAGAGTGCTCGGACAAAGAAATAATTATATACCGTCCTGGCAGACGCAGGAATCCTTCAGTCAGATAAATACCTATACAACCGATGATTTCTTTGTGCAGTTCACTCCAAATTCGAGACGTCCGTCGCTTTCAATCGGAAGATTGAATGCAATTAATCAGGATGATGCCCGTGTGATGATCGATAAAATTATTGATTATGAAACGGGCTCGGATTTCGGACCGTGGAGAAATTTGATTACCTATGTTGCAGACGACGGGCTTACCACGAGGGGTGGCGATGACGGAAATATACATACATGGCAGTCCGAGCAGCTTGCGCTGAGATTTACTCCGGACCCCTTTGAAAAAAATAAAATTTATATGATAGAATATCCGGCTGAAAATACCGCCCTCGGAAGAAGAATGCCGGAAGTAAACAAAACGATTGTAGATAGAATAAACAGGGGAACTCTCATATTAAACTGGACAGGACACGGTAATCCAAGGGTGTGGGCGTATGAATGGATCTTTGTCAAAGAAAATACCATACCTCAGCTTACGAACCGTGACCGTTTGACATTCATTACCGCGGCTACATGCGATTTTTCCCGCCTCGATGATCCAAGAGAACAAAGCGGAGGGGAATTGCTTGTCAGCTGGGAACGGGGAGGCGCTATAGGACTTCTTTCATCGTCACGCATTGTCTGGTCAACCGATAATGCTCAGTTTAACAATTTATTTTATACAAATCTGTTATCACAACCTCAAAGCGGTGTCTATCGTCGTGTGGGTGATGCACTCTTTGCAACAAAGCAATCCCGGCACAATATTAACGATACAAAATTTGTTTTACTCGGTGACCCGACGATTAGATTACATATTCCGAGCTATAGGGCCGATGTGGAGGAAATTAACGGATTACCTTTCAGTAATGTTATAACATTAAAAGCATTACAGAAAGTAACTATCGACGGTATTATCAGACGACCGGACGGCACGGTTAAAAATGATTTTAACGGAAGGATGTTTGTCGTCGTGTATGATTCAGACAAGGTTGTAACTATACCGCGTTGGAACTGGTCTTTTACATCGCCGGGGAATACTCTCTTCCGGGGTGAAAGTTCGGTCACACAGGGTATGTATTCTTCAACGTTTGTGATACCAAAGGATATAAGCCATGAGGGTAGAGAGGGGCGCATTGCGCTCTATTTCTGGGATGATACATACGATGGACGTGGATTTACAAGAGATATATTTATCGGAGGAATAGATACAACGGTCGTACCGGATACGGAGGGACCGGAAATTACAATATATCTTGAAGACAGGAATTTCCGAAGCGGAGATCTCGTAAGCGATCAACCGCTCTTGCTGGTGGATCTGTTCGATGAATCTGGAATTAATATATCCGGGGGCGGGATCGGCCATAGAATTGAAGCCTGGCTAAATGACGGAGCAGAAATAGACCTCACCGATTATTACACCGGTGCCGTTGACAGTTACCGGGAGGGAACTATAGAATATCAGTTTGAAAATCTTGGAGCAGGTCCTCAACACCTTCTTTTACGTGCGTGGGATGTATATAATAATTCATCGACCGGCGAGGTTTTCTTCGATGTGGCATCAGGGGAAAAACTTTCGGTACAGCAGGTTTATAATTACCCGAATCCATTCCGGCAGGAGACCGTGTTTACATTCCAGCATAACCAGAATGTGCCTATAGACGTGAGCATAAAGGTTTATACGGTAGCCGGACGGATGATCGCCGAGCTCAATGAATACAGTGTAACCGATCGGTTCGTTCGTATTCCATGGAATGGTATCGATGCAGACGGAGACCGTATTGCAAATGGTGTCTACTTCTACAAAGTGGTGGCACAAACAACGGACGGAGAGTTTGCGAGTGAAGTGATCGGTAGAATGGCTGTACTTAGATAGGGGCCATTGGTGTTGATGATAAGGCAGAATAGTTGCTATTAAAAAGAAAATAGGTTAATTTAATAAGTTATGACAGAAAATAACATAAAACGATCCAGCGGAGGTTGAATTATGAGAACAATATATTCCATTATCGCAGCTCTATTGTTGATCTGTTTCATGATCAACGGACCGGCTGAAGCGCAAGGTGAGTCGGCTGTACCGTTTCTATTGATTTCACCGAATTCCCGTGCATCGGGAATGGGAGAATTCGGGACAGGTATAGCGGACGATGCCGCTGCGATTCATTGGAATCCTGCAGGGCTTGCATTTCAAAGGGGTCAGGAAATCAGTATAACTCACACGAACTGGTTACCCCAATTTGGCATGTCCGATTTATTTTACGATTATATCAACTACAGGAACCATTTTAATTCATTGAACGGTACATTTGCTGCCGCAATAACATACCTGAACCTCGGAGAACACACGAGAACATCTTCACTCGGTCCCGAACCGATTGGTACCTTCAGAAGTTACGAGTTTGCCGTAACAGCGGGATATGCTACAAAGATAATGGAAAATCTGGGACTGGGTGTTAATTTACGAGTGATCCACAGTGCATTGTCCCCGATCGGTACCGAACAGGAAGAGGGTAGTGGCGTCGGTACCACCGTCGCGGGAGATATTGGCGTTCTTTATAAAACCTCTGTTTTCGATATGCCGCTTTCGCTGGGTGCGAATTTGCAAAATCTTGGCCCGAAAATCACATATATTGATGCCGCTCAGGCAGATCCGATTCCGACTAATCTGCGTGTCGGATTCGCGCTGAAACTACTTGAGAGTGAGGCAAATACGCTCACTTTAGGTGCCGACTTCAGCCGCATACTGGTACGAAGATACGAAGCACCCCCCGGGGGGGAAACTCCGCAGCCGGATCCTTTTTATAAAGCGATATTTACTGCCTGGGGAGATCAGGGTTTAAAGAAAGTTATTATATCGGGCGGGCTTGAATACTGGTATACCGATCTCATTGCGCTGCGCGCGGGGTATTTCCACGAAGAAAGAGTCGCCGGCGGACGAAAGTTTTTGACCTTCGGTGCAGGATTACGCTACGATATCTATGGATTTGACTTTAGCTATATCGCGACGCTTGAAGAAGATCACCCGCTTTCAGATACGCTGAGATTTACGCTCTTGTTATCATGGTAAGATAAAAATAAATGAAGTATTATCGAGCTTTTCTTTGTGCGGGTGCCGGAATTGTTTTTCTTACTTTGGGTCTGTTCGGTCAATTTTTACCTCATCCCTTGAGTATAGCCGGGGATGAGATACATTCTTATATACAACGCCCCGATGTACCGGATACCCTTCGCACACTCGCAATTATGGTACAGTTTCAACCCGATCAGGATTCCCGTACGACAGGGAACGGACGGTTTGATTTGTCGGAAACGGATACAGATATCCTCAATCCACCCCCTCATAATGCAACATATTTTGAGTACCATCTCGAATTTGCACGCCGGTACTTTCATGAGGTCTCAGGGGAGAAGTTAACCATCGAATACACTGTATGGGATCAAATCTTTACGCTTTCTGAAGTTATGGAAGCATACAGCCCGAAAAACCCAGGAGATTTCACCGAAATAGGAAAACTCTTCAATGAAGCTTGGCAGCTTGCTTCTGCTGAGGCACCGGATATTCCTTTTCATTCATTTGATACCTTTATTATTTTCCACGCGGGTGTAGGCCGCGATATCGATCTTACAAGCATCTATGGATTTGATCCGACTCCGCTGGATATTCCTTCGTTATACCTCGGACCCGAAGGATTGAGACGCATTTTTGGTCCGAACTATACAGGTGTGGAAGTGGGATCCGAGGGATTCCTGATCAACAATTCCATGATATTGCCCGAGACCCAAAATCGCGAGCTCGATCTCATTACCGGCAGACAATTATTACAACTGGGTATGAACGGCCTTGTATGTGCGATGTTCGGGAGCCGGCTCGGCCTTCCGGATTTATTCAACACCGATACCGGTCGGTCGGGTATAGGAAGGTTTGGTTTAATGGATGGACAGGCGATATTTAGCTTTCTCGGACTTTTTCCGCCGGAATTATCGGCTTGGGAAAAATATTATCTCGGCTGGATCGAACCGCTGACCGTACAACCGGGTGAGCATACTCTCGAATTACCCGCTGTCGCATTACGCCAACCGGGGAGCATCCTCCGCGTACCGATCAATGAACGTGAATACTATCTTGTCGAGAATCGGCATCGAAATCCATTTGGTACGGGACAAATTCTCACACTCATACAAAACGGCGAAGAGATCACGATAAACATCCCGCGCGACCGGAGAGGTTTTAATGCGTTTGATATTAACGACATATCAGGTATCGTACTCGATGTTGCTGTATATGACTGGAGTTTACCGGGAGGATATGTAGAAGCGGACGATATATTCTATGATGGAGGCATCATCATCTGGCATATTGACGAACGTATTATCGACGCGCGAATTCAGGAAAACCGTATTAACGCCGATATCGAAAATCGCGGGATTCGGGTTGTCGAAGCCGACGGGTCGCAGGATATAGGTCGCGAGTTCGGCTTCCTCCAGGCGGGACAGGGCTCCGAAGACGGAACACAGTTCGATTTCTGGTATGAAAACAACCCCGCTCCTATTTATCAGAATCGTTTCGACCGTAATACCATACCGTCGTCAAAAAGCAACACCGGCGCACCGAGCCACGTAGCAATGTATGATTTCTCACCGCGAAACCCACGTATGCAAGTAACAGTCAGGATCGGTTCGGATGAAGTGAAACCTGTAAAAGGATTCCCAATTCAACTGGAGTCGGCTACCCGAAATACGTCACCCGTTCCTTTTCTCGATGGTATTTTATTTGTGGACAACGGAGAGTTACGTGCAGTCGATAAAAACGGTATTATTACTCACATTCAGGATCCATACGATAAACCGGTTACCGGTACTCCGGCATGGCACGAACCGGAGGGTGAAATTGTCTTGTTTACAAGGTCCGGTAACTCAACGGTAACGAAGTGGAATATCGAATCGGCCGGTACCGGAGAACCACATGTCTTTATACCGGTTACATCCTTTGATATCGGTGGAGGCATAACGGCAGGTCCGGTTCTGTTGGAAAACGGAGAGTGTTTGGTTGGAACCGATACCGGGGACATCATATCGATAGACGATTCGGGACAAAGGACGATAGGATCGATATCGGACGGTAGCAGTGTTATCGATCTCCACATAATCGATGAAAATCATTGGGCTGCAACCACTAAAACAAAGGTACTATATATCTCCGATGAGATGTTTGAACTGGGACTTCAGGAAGATATCTACCGAAGTGTTGCGTATTCAGACAGAGGAAGGCTTCGTATTGCTGGAATCGGAAGAAAAATTGTATTCATTACACTTCCGGTAATTGTAGAAGAGCCGAATCAGATCGGAAGGACGATGAATAATTTTTATAGCGAAATTACCGGTACCGAAATATTCGGACAACCGATTGCACTCGATCTCGACAAAGACGGTGTTATGGATATTTTACCGACATTTGATAATAAGTTGTATGCAATAAATCGGAGTGGTGCCGTTCTGGATTATTTCCCCGTGAAAGCCGGCGATCATCCGCTTCGGGATGTATATCCCGTAGCTGCCGATTTTGACGGTAATGGTATTATGGATGTAGCACTGAGCGATAATGATTCCAGGATTATCTTTCACAACGGCAAAGGTGCCTCGGTCGCGGGGACACCGCTTGCGGTGGGTGAGAAAATAGTCGGCTCACCCGCTGTGTTTGAATATGACGGTAAAATGGCGCTCGCTTTCATTACCGATGATCATGTATTGTATGCATATAGTTTTTCCGGCGATTGGTCCGGAGATCGTGTTGCGTGGGGTCAGGAACGGTTTAACAGCCGACGGACAAACGTACAGGTTGCCACATATCCCTTAGAACCGATAAGTGAAGAGTTTCTCCCCGAAAATCGTGCCTATAACTGGCCGAATCCCGTGTATGACGGTATTACACATATTCGCTATTACCTGAGTGAACATGCCGATGTCTCGATAGATATCTATGAAATGAACGGAGATAGAGTATCGTCGTTCAGCGGGCCCGGTATCGGTGGTGTGGACAATGAAATAGCGTGGGATGTATCCGGTCTGCAAAGCGGTGTATACCTCGGACGGATAGAAGCCCGTGGCGAAAATAAAACCAATGTTGTTTTTATAAAGATAGCGGTGGTGAAGTAGGATGGTTTTTATAATACGTTTACTGTGCAGTCTTCTCCCGGTGTTTATCCTTATAATGCCGATTACACTCTTTTCACAATGGGGTTTCCCGGAAAATCCAAAAGACGGCTGGTATACAATCGAAACCGACAACTTTTATGTGCACTACCATGACGGTGCTGAACGCACCGGCCAACTTGCCGCAAAGATAGCGGAAGATGTTTATCTGCCGATCACATCACTTTACCGATACGAACCGTTTTCAAAAACACATATTGTCGTTCGCGACCATGGGGATTTTTCAAACGGCGCCGCCTTTTTCTATGACAACAAAATCGAAATATGGGCAAGTGCGTTGGATTTTGATATGCGCGGCACGAACAACTGGCTTAGAAATGTCATCGCACACGAGTTTACGCACATCGTGCAGATACAGGCATCGATGAAATTCGGTCGCAGAATCCCTGCGTTCTACATACAATGGATGGGGTATGAGGACGAACGGCGACCGGACGTTCTTTATGGATTTCCCAATATATTAGTTTCTTATCCTGTGTCCGGATTTATAGCGCCGAGCTGGTTTGCCGAAGGAACAGCGCAATTTATGCATCCCGGACTAGCATATGACTCGTGGGACTCACATCGTGACATGATACTGCGAATGTATGCTCTCGACGATAATATGCTGACATGGAACGAGATGTCGGTATTCGGAAAGACAAGCCTCGGTAACGAATCGGCTTACAATGCAGGATACTCGCTCGTGAAATATATAGCGACTGTATACGGTAAAGACGCACTGAGAAAAATATCGGAAGAGCTGGCATCGTTCAGTGTCGTTACTATAGATCAGGCATTCCGCCGGACACTGGGGATATCCGGAGGTAGAATTTATAACGATTGGCGAAATGCAGTGAAGAGTGATTACCATATCCGTACTGCATCGATACAAGAGAATAAAATCCGGGGAGAGTCGATCGAGGAGGAAGGGTTCGGTAATTTTAATCCGATGCATTCACCGGACGGTAAATATATAGCGTATGTATCAAATAAGGGGAGTGATTATTTCGGTCTTTCATCACTTTATGTCCGTAACCGCATAACGGGTGAGACCAAACGAATTGCTCCTAATGTCAGATCGCGAATCAGCTGGTCGCCGGAAAGCGATAAAATATATTTCTCCCGTATTACCCGGAAAAATCCTCACTGGCAGGGATTCAGTGATCTTTTCGTTGTTGATGTTGAATCCCGTAATGTAGCCCGGCTCACGAACGGATTACGGCTCCACGATCCCGATATTTCCCCCGACGGGAAGACTATAGCGGCTGTTATCGGATCAGACGGAACACAGAATCTTGTCTTGTACGACATCGCAGATGAGCGAATTACCTATATCACAGATCATAAGCACGGGGAGCAGGTGTATGCTCCCAGATGGTCGGTTTCCGGCGATGAAATTATATTTGCGACATCCGAGGGGTTCAATCGTAGAATTATTGAATACTCATTTATCTCAAAAGACTTTTCTTATATCGTTGGCGGCGGGAATTTTGATGCCCGCGATCCCTCATATTCTCCGGATGGGATATACATATATTATGCGTCCGAAAAGACCGGAATATATAATATATACAGATTTAATCGTATAAATCATGCGGATGAACGGGTTACTAATGTACTCGGCGGTGCATTTATGCCCTCGGTTAGTGAAAATATACTGGTTTATGCAGGATATGAGTCCACAGGGTATAAATTGTTTCAAATCAATGAGTTAAAAGCGGTTAATGAAAGTAAAAAGTATATAGCCGGGTCGCCTTCCTGGTTCGACGATGAGCTTCATACCGCATATAATCCCGGTATGGATGACGAGGAGATCAACTGGAATCGCATTCGAAATTACGATGACAGGGAGATACCCGGATACCCTTCCGATAACTATTCTTCCGTATTTACAAATACAATGCTCGTACCGCTTGTCAGGTTCGATAATTACATCCCTGAGAGGGGTTTTGCCGATATGATTAAACCCGGATTATATCTTATGACCCGGGATATCCTGGAGCATCACGCGTTGTTCGCGGGAGCAACTATTAACAGGAAGCTGGAGCGTGATCTATTCGGGATCTTTGAATGGAATCGCGGGCTGCCGCCTTTTTCACTATTTGGTTGGTATCCAAGAATTTCCTTTGAGGTATATAACATAACCCGAAAAACCGATGCACGTATAGAACTGCGCGAAGACCTGAATATTGACGTCGATGTGACGTATAATCTAACCGAGTTTAACGTAATCCTGAAAGACCATATATTTAATACTTTTAATGAGCTGGAGATATTCTATCGACATAGCCGGTATGGATACGATGTAAGCAGTTTCTTTATACCGGAAACAAACCGGCTTGTCGGTGCGTTCGGGGAGCTCTACCTGGTTGGAAATACCCTGCAGGCTCAGTTTACGCATCGAGGTATTATTCCGACTATACAAACCGAGATCAACCCGGTCGGAAGATTCGTTCAATTAAAGTACGGTTATGAGTTTAATAAATTTAATCCGCAACTGGAATACAATGAATCGGAAAATATCCTTTTTACCAGTTATGACAGACCGAGCTTTCACCGGGTCGAGGGAGAATGGCGGGAGCATCGGCGATTATCCCGGTACCATACTATTAGTGCCCGGCTTCGCGGCGGATCGATAATCGGTGAACAGGTTGACGATTTCTTTAATTTTTATATCGGCGGTTTAATGGGTATGCAGGGTTATCCGTTTTATTCTCTTGGCGGAAACGAATACGGTGCTTTAAACGTAACATACAGATTTCCGCTATGGGAGGGAATAGGTTTTAGGATCGCACACGTACAATTTGAACGGTTATACGGATCCGTCTTTGCCGATGTAGGAGATGCGTGGACGGGTTCGTTCCCCGGTGTCGACGAATTGAAAAAAAATGCCGGGATCGAACTGCGGCTTGAATCTTTTTCGTTTTATTCATATCCCACACGAATATTTTTTAGCGCTGCGTATGGTTTCGACGAATTTACCCGGGTATTCAGGAATGAGCCGGTGACATACGGAAAACAGTGGAATTTTTATTTTGGAATTCTTTTTGGATTTGATCTGGGAACGGGATCCTTATGGAAAAAATGAAATATATATTAATTATGTTATTGCTGCCCGCTGTTTCAATTGCGGCAGACCCGCCATGGCAGACAAACCCTGTTTACCAATCGGTGTTCGACCGGAATGTTTTACAGTATCACTCCGGTACATTTTCTGAAACGATCAATATAATTGATGATAGCTATTCAGAAAAAAATATACAAAAGAAATCACCGCTGTTGGCCGGAATTATGTCAGCTGCCGTTCCGGGAGTAGGGGAGATCTATGCCGGTTCATGGTGGCGCGGTCTCCTGCATGTAGGAATCGAAATAGGGAGCTGGGTGGCATATTTTCATTACGATGCAAAGGGAGATGACCAGACGGCTTTATTCGAGACATATGCTAACCAACACTGGGATGTAACCAGGTACGTACAATGGTTGAACGTTTACTGGGGAGGCAGTATACACGTAAATCCAAATCATAATTTACCGCCCTGGGAACGTGTCGATTGGCAGCAAATAAATGAGTTTGAACGTACCATCTCGCAGTTCTCACACCGGCTGGAACCGTTCGGGACGCAGCAATATTATGAACTTATCGGAAAATACCCGCAATATAATCGCGGCTGGGAAGATTCACACCCGATCGGAAATTTTGAACCTGTCGAGAATCAAATACGTGCCGAGCAGGACGCGTATTTTGATGATATAAGCGATATGTTTTCATTGTATTCGGGTAAACGCGGATATGCGAACACCCTATATGCCCGCGCGCACAATGCCGTCCTCGTGGTGTTTTTAAATCACTTTATCAGTGCGTTCCATGCTGCTTTCCTCGCGCATTCATACAACCAGGCTCATATTGCCGTCGATATCGAAAACCGCAAGGATCTTTACGGTGAACGATTTGTTCCGACGATGCGGTTGCAGGTAGAGTTTTAACAGCAGGCAACCACGCTCATCGGTTTTACCGGAAGTATCCGTTTTGTGTAAATTCTAAGAATTGCCGTCGTTTGTGAATGGTTTTGCATGTTTCCGCCTTCATCATTTCCGGACCCGCAATAAATTTAACACTCCCACTCCGAAGAAAATAATATTCGGAAGCCATGCCATAAATAAGGTGTTATAATTGCCGCTTTGACCGAGTGTTTCGCTCATTGCCATCGATGCTATGTAGAGAAACGTAATGAGTACACCGACTGCAAATTGGAGTGCAAGACCTCCGCGTCGCTTCTCCGAAGAAAACGGGACTCCGAAAAGAATGACGACGAGACTCGCGAACGGGAAAGCTATTTTCCCATAGTAATCAACCTCCCATCGGGCAGTCTGTTGGCCCGCCCGCCTCTGGGATTGTATAAAATCACGGAGTTCAAAATAATCCATTTCATCCGGCTGTAGTTGTTTTCTTGCTATATCGTCCGGATTAAAAAAAAGTTTTCCCATCGGAAGTCGATCAAAAGAAGTGAGAGTTTCCGCGTCGTTTTTGAATTCACGCATCACTCCCCGGTGTAAAGTCCAGATTTTATCCTCAGGAATCCACTCCATTCTTCCTGCATCGTACCTGCGTTCGAGCACGGTGAAGTTTGTATCTGAAAATTCCTGAATACTGACCCGGGACACGGTGTTGGTAGTTTCGTCAAAAAAACCGAGTGAGAGAAAACGAACCGGACTATCCTGGATGAAAATATTGTAACGTGCAAAGTCGGATCTGCCGCCTTTTGCGAGGTGTTCCCGCTCGATTTGATATTTTTCTTTATTTGCCGTCGGGACAATCCACCCGTTAAAATATATCGAGGCGCAGGTAACGAATACTCCGATGGCGAGAAACGGGAGCATGAACCGGTATAAACTGACACCGCTTGCTTTTAGTGCGACAAGTTCGTTTTGATTGGAAAGCTTTCCCGTTGTAAATAAACTTGATAGCAGCATCGCGACCGGTATCATTGATTTGATCATTTCGGGTATAAAAAAGATATAGTATTGTATCACTATACCGACCGGGGCTTTTCGATCGATAAAATCGTCTACATTCTCCATCAGATCGATGATAATGAAGACCATAATGATTGCAATCAGTGCAAAGTTGAAGTGTGAAATGAATTGTTTGATTATGTAGCGATCAATCAATTTCATTATTGATCACCATGCACATCATTTTTGAGGGTTTCGATACGGAATCTTTTCGGGACGATCGTTTTCAGTTTATTCCAATTTATGAGTAAACGTTCTTTTTGAGTACGGATTGTTAAATAGATACCGGCGGGGAAGAGGAGTATATTTGCACCCCACATACCGATAAATGGTGAGATGAATCCCCGATCGGCGAGTTTTTCTCCGCCGATCAGAAACGACCAGTACAGTAGGAAGAATCCCATGCTGATACCGGTGGCGACACCAAAACCGCCTTTTCTGGTCATAATACCGAGCGGTGCGCCTATTAATATGAAAATAACACATGCTATGGGGATAGCATATTTTTTGTGTACTTCAACCATATATTGATCGATACGGCGTTCGTTGCTGCGCATCCTTCTCAGGTCGGAATCGACCGAGGATGAGAGCGCCCGTGCACGCGCAAGCGCGAATTGAATTTTCGCACGGTCCGGATCAACTTCATAGGCCGGCAGTGTTGGGGGAAAATGTCTGAATTCGCCATACAGGAAGGACCTGTTATAAGTATCGATTGTATTAATAACTGAAATAGATGTCCGGTAATTATGAGCTCTCAGGCTATCGGCGCGTTCAAGCATAACCTGAGCACTCAATTCGCGGTCACCGCGCTGGAAAACATTGTCAGCCGTGCGTTCGAAATCGTATCCCTCATAAGGTATAAGAATTCGATGCCTGTTGAATTTAACACGTCGGTACTCATTATTGTTTGTTTCAGTCGATATTTCGTGGATTTCGCCTTGATAAAGGTCAAGAATAAGATTTGAAAAATCAGGTCCGTATGCGATAAATCCCCTGTCAGCTGATATAAGAACATTGCTGTTCGGATCGCTATGATCGTAAATGGTCAATCCTTCGAGTTCATTGGTTTCTTCATAATTTTTTCTTGCTATTATCGTATAACCTTTAATCTCTTGTGAGAAGATCCCCGGTTCAAGTGAAAGCGTCGGTCGTGCCCTCCGTATATCAATACCCAGTGTTTTCGCGCGGTGATTCGCATCCGGGAGCACTCTGTTGTTGAACTCCATTAAACCATACGCGAGCAGTAACGATACGATCAACGGCGCAGTTATCATTCGATAAACCGATAAA
This sequence comes from Bacteroidota bacterium, assembly GCA_007131635.1. Classification (GTDB taxonomy): domain Bacteria; phylum Bacteroidota; class Ignavibacteria; order T3Sed10-11; family T3Sed10-11; genus T3Sed10-11. Next base: position 15,892 of record SLQE01000063.1, read on the forward strand.
CCGCTGGATTTCATAACGGTTATTTCGTTATTGGCCGACATGCTGCCATAAGCCATTAATGTCGCTATGAGCACCGACATCGGTATAGCCAACACAAGCATCCAGGCGAGATTCATTATAATTACTTCAATCACAATGCCGATGCCAAATCCTTTTCCGACCAGATGATCGATGAATTTCATTAAAAACTGCAAAATAAAAATGCCGATCAGTACGAATAAAGACATGAAAAAGGGGGCTATATGCGCTCTCAATATGTATCGATCAATTATCATTTTATTCAATATACCAATATTCCATTAATCTCACAATCACAAAATTTGTACAAGCAGAAAATCAGATTTAGTATTGCAATTAAGTTGCATTTTTCCTAATTTATTTGATTATAGACACCGGATTACACAAATATTTTAAGGGTGACTCCACGGAAGATTGGTATAGATTAAAGAATGAATAACGAATTCCGATCCGGATTAACCGGACGGTTAAGTTAGTAAACGATTGATTGCAGTACGAGCAGTGGAAAATTCCAAGGGATCACTCTCTAAATATTTACGCCTTATTATGAGTCCGGCCTTCGGAACTCCCCTCGTACTACTTTGTCTATTTCTCCTTCCCGGGACCCTTACTACCAAAGCAAACAATTCTTTCTTTATCAGGGTTTCTGAAAACGATTCTGTAACACAGGATACCCTCGGCGTCATATATGAAGATATCGACAGGCGTCCTTCGCGTTTTCGCGGCCGGAGAATCGGTGAAGTCCGTCGACCCGGTGAAAGCGTTACCGATTTTGAAACCGATACAACTCTGACCCGTGAGGAACTTCAGGAACGACTGCTTGCTCCGACAGATTCAACGGCACGTATAAAGCATTTTACCTATCGCAGAAAAGATGCACCATTTGCATCTTTATTATCGCAACCACGCCGGCATGCCCTTTTTCTGGAGAACAGAAATCGCGTATACAATAAATCCGTTGCGTTAGACTCGCTGGGAAGATCGGTTACTGTACGCGAGACTGTTAACGGTGAAGATATAAAAATACCGGTTTCCCTCTCTCTTGACGATTACATTCAGCAGCGAGCTATGACTATCAGACGGGAAGGCTGGGTACGACTTGCACAGAATTACCGGCTTGAAGAACAGGAGGACCGACAGGCAGACCTGGAAGATTTTCTGCGAGGTATTACGACTATCGATATACCCATTCCCCCAAATCCGCTGTTAAATATTTTTGGAAGACCCGGCATCCGTCTGAATATCTCCGGCGCGGTGGATATCCGGGCAGGATTTCGAAGACAGGCCGCAGATCAGACATCTTTATCCAGATTAGACCAAACACGCAACGAACCGGATTTCAAACAGGATGTACAGATAAACGTAAGCGGACTGGTGGGTGATAAACTCAACATCCTCGCGGATTGGAACACGCAACGAACATTCGAATTTGAGAATCAGCTCAACATCCGATATGACGGTTACGAAGATGAAATAATTCAAAGGATCGAAGCCGGTAACGTATCACTACAAACACCGACGCAGTTTATAGGCAGTAGTCAGGCGTTATTCGGCATCAAATCGTTTATGCAATTCGGTCCTATGAAATTAACCGCCATTGCATCACAGCAAAAAGGACGATCTGAAGAATTGACACTCTCCGGTGGAGCGCAGGAACAAACGTTCGAGATACGGCCTTATGACTATGCCAGAAATCACTTTTTTATCGATGAAGAGTATATCGATGAATACGAACCGGCGATGGCGCTTGAACCCCGGTATAATCCGCAATTAGAAATAACAGATATCGAAGTTTGGGTTACGCGAAGCGGTATCGTAACCGATGTTGACGAGCGCCCCGTTACCGCTCACATTAATCTGCCACGGTTGCCACCCGGTGGCTATGATGACGGAGAATGGCGCGACATTACCACCGGTATTTCCGGGGAGCTTGAGATAGGTCAGTTTGTTTTATTGCGACAGGGTGAAGATTATAATATAGGTTCCAGAACCGGACGCCTCACCTTATTAAAACAAATTGCGAACGATCAGGCTGTTGCGGTAGCCTACAGACGAGCAGACGGTTCGGTGTTCGGAGATTTTATCGCAACCGTAGATGATGATTCGAGCCGGATGGTTTTAAAACTTGTTCGTCCGCGTAATCTCATACCGCAATACAGCGATGCCTGGAAATTACAACTCAGAAATATCTATTCGATCGGCGGTAGAAATTTACAACGGGAAGGATTTGAATTACGTGTCGAATACGATACGCCGGGTCAGGAACCGGCCGATCAGCTTGACGGACAACCGTTACTGCAGGTCCTGGGGTTAGACGAAACCGATGACTCGGGGTCACCCACTCCCGATAACAGGTTTGACTGGCGACCCGGTGTCACCATCGATCCAACACGTGGAGAATTGATTTTCCCATCGTTACGTCCCTTTGATTTAAAATTGGCAGCGGCCGGTCTTGATGATTATCGTTATCCCGAAATATATGATACTACCGTAGCGGCTGCACGTAATCGCACCGATAAAGATAGATTTCGTATACGCGGTCAATACTCGTCAACCGTAGCTTCTTCGTACAATCTCGGGTTCAATGTCGTTGAGGGGAGTGTGACCGTATTTCATGGAGGTACACGACTCCAGGAAGGGGTTGATTACAGCGTTGATTATATGCTCGGTCAAATCACTATTCGTAATGAAGCCGCGTTACAACCCGGCGCGGATCTTCGTATAACATACGAACAAAATGAACTTTTTCAGATTGCATCGAAAACGCTTCTCGGTATGCGTGGCGAAATGCCGTTTGGACAATACTCGGATCTTAATTTTACAATCATGAGTTTACGCGAAGAAACTCTTGCAGATAAAGTACGGGTCGGTGAAGAGCCGATCAGCAATATGATTCTCGGGTTCGATGGGAGAACACGGATTCCGATTAACTTCGTGACGGATGCAATGAACCGGCTTCCTTTCTATAATTCACTGGCGGAATCCAATCTGCAGCTGAGCGGTGAGGCTGCTTATATCAACCCGAATCGTAATACCAAGCGATCAAATGTAGAAATCGATGAGGGGAAAGGTGTTGCTTATATCGACGATTTTGAAGGTTCCAGACGTAGTGTCCCGATCGGAATTTCTTTCGGAAGCTGGAAATATACCAGTCCTCCGGTTCGTACTGCACATCTCGGGGAATTAGCTCCGGAAATAATGGCTGAGTATAAGGCGAAAGCATTCTGGTACAATGCGTTGTATAACGACGAAGTAACACTTGTCAGCGACATCTGGCCGGAACGGCAGGTGCAACGGGGTGATGAACGTGTCCGTGTGTTGCAGGTTCAGTATCATCCGCGTCAAAGAGCAGAATATAATTACTCCTGGGATCTCATGGAGACCGTCTATAATTCCCCTCATAATTCCTGGGGAGGTATGATGCGGGCGTTAACGGGATCCACGAATAATCTCATAAACGAAAATTTAAACTTTATCGAGTTCTGGGCTCGCATCGATGGTGATGTAAGCGGCGGGAAGATGTATATAAATTTAGGACAGGTAAGCGAACGGATTATATATGAAGATCGCCTGCGCAGTTTTCGGGTAAACGGAATTCATCAGGAAGACGGCAGCCGCGGGCGACAACCGACCGGTGTCCTCAACGAAGGTGAAGACGTTGGCATCGACGGTATACCGACAAGTGAAGAACAGGAGCTCTTTGCCGATTGGATCGAACATTATCGTGATACACCGTTTTATAATGAATTGCTTGAAGATCCTTCGGGTGATAATTTCCGCCAACCGCGTCCGGGTGACTATTCGGGAGTTATCGGAACGGAAGGAAATTCCGCGCTCGAAGAGTTCGCCCGTATACCCGATAGTGAAGATCTCAATCGCAACGGCATTGTTGATCTTACGAACAGTTATTATGAATATGAAGTGAGTCTCGATACTACAAATGCATTCAGGGATAACCCGTATATAGTCGGTGGCGGACATAACGGATGGTATCAATTCCGTATTCCTATTCGATCGTATGAAAGAGTAATCGGTAATCCTTCATTCGATAATGTCGAGTTTTTCCGGGTATTCTTTACCGGATTCGAAAATAACATTCATATTCGATTTGCCGAATTTTCATTTACCGGAAATCAGTGGGAAGAGGAACAACGGGATGATGAAACGATGGTTGTTTCGGTGCTGAACAAGCAGGAGAATCCCGAATACTATTCACCACCGGGTGTTCGTCCGCCCCGCGAACGTTTGCCCGACGGTGATGTCATCGAAGGTAATGAGCAATCGCTCGTGCTTACCGTGAATAACATGCAGCCCGATGACAGCAGGCAGATCTTTCGCTATTTTGCAGCCCGTGCCCTCGATGTATTTCATTACCGATCACTGAGAATGTTTGTTCATGGTGATCTTTCCTGGTTTGTCAGCGAAGATGCATCACAACGGGACGCAGAATTTTTTATTCGTCTAGGTGCCGATACTTCGAACTACTACGAGTACCGTCAACCGATTTGGCCCGGATGGGACGAAAATAATTTTGTGCATATCGACTTTGCACAGATGACAGCGGCGAAAGCGGTCCGTGATACATCGACGAATATAAGCCAACTTATACCCGTGCAGGACGGACCGGAGGGAGCGACGTATCGTGTCGTACGCGATCCGTCATTAACACGAATACGGTATATCTCCATTGGCATTGCAAATCCGGGCGACGAAACGGGAACTGCAAAACCGTTAAACGGACAGGTATGGGTGAACGAAATGCGATTAATTGACGTCGATGACACACCCGGCTGGGCCTATCGTCTCAGCTCGTCGGTTAATTTTGCCGATTTTGGTACCGTTCGCTTTAATGTAACACAGACCGATCCGAATTTCCATCGTCTTGACCGGCGTTTCGGAACCCGTGAAACAAGTCGAAACTGGGAAGTGGCAGCAAACTTCTCACTACAAAGGTTACTGCCCCAGAGCTGGCAACGCGGTACTGAACTTCCGATAAATTACACACGAAGTGAACGCATTGTTGATCCGCAATACATACCGGGAACCGATATACGAATTACGAATGCAATGGAACGCCAGCGTGAGCAACTTGAGGAAGCAGGTATTGATCCTGCGGAAGCACAACAAATGGTGGAACAAATTCGTATCGAATCGCAAACTGTGCGTATTGCCGACACGTATTCAGCACCGAATATTCGCATACAGATTCCGTCCGAACGCTGGTATCTGAGAGAGACCATCAACAATCTGCGTTTCGGTTTTAATTATAATAAAACAAGCGATCGAAGTCCGACGGTTGAAACCCGTGAGAGCTGGTCGTGGCAGGCACGTTCGACTTATCAATTGTCGTTCAGCCGCGAGAATTACTGGCAACCGTTTAAGAATCTATTCGATGGGGTTCCGTTGCTCGATCATTATAAAGATGTTCGCTTTAACTACTCTCCTGCGAATTTTAATACGGGATTGAACCTGCAGCGTACACGTACAGATGAACGCCTGAGACGTCAGGATCGGGAACGTCCGACCGTACGGAATTTTACCGCTAATCGTAATATGGCCTTCTCGTGGCGCTTCGTCGAAAATGCTTTTATCAATCCTGCATTTGATTATCGGTTGAATGTTGCGAGTTCGCTGGTGCATCTCGAACTCGACGAACTTGGACGACAGAGAGAATTTTCATCCATCATGAGTGATATGGTCGGAGGTTCACGACTGATCAGTTTCGGAATTGACAACAATTATAACCAGGATATTCGTCTCGAAACACGACCGAGACTACCGGCCCTCTGGGGTATAAATCGCTTCTTTGAAATGAATGCCGGTTACAATGCAGGTTATCGCTGGACCCGCAATCTCGCGCAGGAAACGCTCGGACGAAGTGCCGGCGTCAATGCGAGATTCGATGCATCTATGGGTATTAATCTTAAAGATCTTGGAAATAAAATATTCGGTGTCGAACAACAACCGGCAGGACGCGGTGGCCAACAGCAGCCGGCGAGGGGAAGAACACGCGATGAACCCCGACAGCAACCGAGGGGAGAAGAGGAGACTGCTGAGAAAGAAGTAAAAGATGAAGGCGCGTCCGGTTTCGAAGCCATTAAACAGGCACTTACCTATTTAATAAAAGTACCGTTTCTGGATTATGACCGGATCACCGTTAGTTTCAACCAAAACCGAAATATACAAAATAGCGGCCTGGTCGGCGGAACCGGTCTGAATAATTTCTGGGGAAAAATTCCTTTTATAGATGATCCGAACATCGAAGACGGTCCGTCAAGAATGTATCAACTCGGTTTGTCATCGACACCGGCTGAACTGCGCGCACCGAATGGCAGTCTTATGGACACCTTTTCGGAATCTAATCGGGTCTCGATGCGTACACAGCGACAGCTCTGGCAGGGAGCCCGCATCGATCTGGCATGGAATTACTCATGGAATTTTAACCGAAATCATAGCTTAATTACCGACGAGGATGGCATACCGACCATTGCCAGTAAAAATCAGGCGGGTGATATCGACAGATCGTTTTTAACACTGCCGCAACTTCCGGGATTAAAAATGCTGGGCGGTAATCTCGATGATGTGGTATCTCTATTCCAGGAATCGCTCAATGATCCTAACGATGACCGGAGTGAAGGTGAAAAGTTATCAGACGCTTTCGAAAGAGGAATGGAATCATTTTCATTACTCAGTCAGTTTTTCGGAGATGCATTGCCGCGAATGAATTGGACGTTCAGGTGGGAGGGCTTAGAGAGACTCGGAATATTCCAGAGCTGGGCGCGCAGGGTATCACTCGATCACGCATATAACTCAAGTTATTCCACCCGATGGCGGGCACGACCCGATATGACGGGTAAACAAACCGAAATGCAGCGTATCAGTATGGTATTTAGTCCGTTCATCGGTATCAACATTACATTTCAGGATTTCTTTAAAGGGAATCTCTCCGCGAATGCACGATATAATACGACGACTCACTATGATCTGAATTATTCTTCACGAATTATTGTACAAACTACTTCTCAGGAAGTTTCCTTCACTGCATCCTATGGAAGAAGCGGTTTCTCCGTTCCACTTTTCGGCCTTGCCTTGAGCAACGATATTAATCTCAGTATGACGTTTTCTATGTCCCGGAATGAACGTCTGCGTTACACAATCGAATCGCTGCGCGGCGACGGTATAGGTCAAACCGATGACGGTGCAACACGCATCAGCTTCGAACCCCGCATTCGCTATGTTCTCAGTCAACGTGTCACTGCTACAATATTCTATCGTCATATGAAAACAGCACCGAATAAAGACGGCTCGCGTACGCCCGGTATGACGATCAATGAAGCGGGAGTTGATATTAATATATCTATCCGGTAGTTTACTATTCCCTTTTCATCGGCAAATTTGTTATATTTGTATTATCGGAATTATCCAATCAATGGTAAGTCCGTTCTTTGTAACAAATCTATGATCGTCAGTAAAGCAGCAACTGATGGGAGAGGCACAATTTATACATAGGAGTCAGCCATGAACTCAGAAGATTTCCGTACGTATGCACATGAAGTTGTCGATTGGATGGCAGACTACCTGGATTCGATCGAATCATATCCGGTAAAAGCCCGAACTAATCCCGGTAGAATACTCGAACAGTTACCGATACATCCGCCGAAAAACGGCGAATCATTTCAGACCATCTTCAAAGATTTTCAAAATGTTATATTACCCGGAATAACTCATTGGCAACACCCCAAGTTTTTCGGTTACTTTCCGGCAAACAGCAGTCGTGTCTCGGTTCTTGCCGAGATGCTGACGGCTACTCTCGGTGCGCAATGTATGAGCTGGCTGACATCACCCGCCGCAACCGAACTTGAGGATCGGGTCATGGGGTGGTTGAGAGAAATGATCGATTTACCGGAACATTTCACCGGAGTAATTCAGGATACGGCATCAACGGCAACCATATGTGCCCTGTTAACCGCACGTGAAAAAAAATCAGATTTTCAGGTAAATAAAACAGGGTTGCAGCGGCCTCATAAATATATGGTATACTGTTCATCGGAAGGGCATTCCTCCATAGAAAAGGCGGTCAAAGTTATCGGTCTCGGATCGGATAATTTAAGAAAGATTCCGGTTGACGATACATATGCTATTCTAACGGGGAGATTGCATAATCAAATAGAGGACGATAAAGAGAAAGGGTTCATACCACTTGCAGTTGTAGCGGCACTCGGTACTACCGGTTCGACTGCTATCGATTCGCTGAAAAAGATCGGTGAAATTACCTCTAAGCATGACATCTGGCTCCATGTCGATGCCGCGTATGCCGGTACAGCCCTCGTGCTTCCTGAATACCGCTGGATGATAGACGGAATCAAGTATGTGGATTCATTTGTTTTTAACCCGCATAAATGGATGTTTACAAATTTCGATTGTTCGGCATATTTTGTAAAAGATCCCGAGGCACTGGTCCGAACGTTTGAAATATTACCCGAATATCTGAAAACGAATGAGGGAATACCGGTGAAAAACTATCGTGATTGGGGGTTGCAGCTCGGGCGACGCTTCCGGGCATTGAAGCTCTGGTTTGTCATCCGGAATTACGGTGTCGCCGGATTACAGGACAAGATCCGTAAGCATATCAGTATGGCACAGGACTTTGCCCGGACAATCGATAATACATCAGACTTCGAGTTGATGGCTCCTGTGCCGCTCAACACAATCTGTTTCCGATATCATCCTCATAGAATCGATGAACCCGAAAAGCTCAATGAAGTAAACGAAGCGTTATTAGGGCATCTCAACGCATCGGGGAACCTGTTTGTAACGCATACCCGGTTAAACGGTGCATATGTTATACGTATGGTCATCGGGCAAACGGAAGTGGAGCCCCGACATATTGATGAAACGTGGGAACTGATCTGTGAAACGGTTGAGTTGATTGAAGTGGAGTAAATCGTCGATTTGTCGTACACTAAAAATCATACCGGAAAAATAAACTAAAAAATATGGCAACAGACGCACAAACAATTCTTCAACCCGATGTTATCTCGCGGATCGAAAACCTCGAACTCCGTGCGAAGCTGGTAGTAGAAGGGTTTATCGCCGGCTTACATCGCAGCCCGTATCATGGATTCAGCGTCGAGTTTGCCGAACACCGACAATACATGCCCGGCGACGATATCAGGCATATCGACTGGAAAGTGCTTGGCAGAACCGATCGATATTATATTAAGCAGTATGAAGAAGAGACAAATTTAAAAACATATCTTGTTATCGATGCAAGCCGCTCGATGGCATTCCAGACCGAAAAGCATCCTACTAAATTCGAGTATGCAACATCCGTCGCGGCGGCGCTCGCCTATTTAATGGTGAGACAGAGAGACGCTGTGGGGCTGGGCATCTATGATGAGAGCATCCGGACATTTCTGCCTCCGCGCTCAAAACAATCCTACCTCAAAATACTTTTTAAAACTTTACTTGAAACCCGGCCCGGTAAAAAAACCGGTACCGGGATTTCACTTCATAGAATGGCCGAACGAATCAAACGAAGAGGACTGGTAATCATATTCAGTGATTTGTTCGATAATCCGGACGAGGTTCTCGGAGCGCTGAAGCATTTCCGACACAACCGGAACGAAGTTATAGTTATGCAGGTGCTCGATCCGTCGGAACGGTCGTTCGCATTCGGAAGAGATGCAGTTTTTAAAGACATGGAAACCGGGGAAAAAATGACCACGCAGCCATACCAGATCCAAAAAGCATACCAGTATGAAATGCGCCGCTTCCTCGACCGGTACAAGCGGGAATGCCGGGAGCAGGCAGTCGATTACGTTCTGCTCGACACCGCCACGCCGTTTGACGTCGCGTTGTTTCAGTATTTGAATAAACGCAAAAAATTAGGATAAGAGCGGTGGATCAGGGTTAGTATTACCTCCGCGGGCGCATTGACAGCGTGCTTTTATAACCCTCATAAGTATTTGATTTTCAACGAATATTTTGCTAATATATGCTGTTTATGTATATAATTTTTAATTTAAATTCCAACGGTACAGGGAATGTAATTTTTATGAGAAGCGGAGGCGGTTCATTTGATTACCAGATACGGTTATGATGTGGTGTTTACGGTGGCAGGAATTACTGTAGCCGGAATTATTGCCTCCTATTTTCTGATAGGAAATGTTTATATAAAATTCCCCATTATAGGCGTTTTATTAGCTTTTATACTATTTACATTATATTTTTTCCGCGATCCGGAAAGAACCATTCCTGAAGGTGATACTATAATTTTATCTCCTGCAGACGGAAAATTAGTGCTTATCAAAGACCTTGATTATACAGATTATCTCGAAGCCCCTGCTACACAACTGAGTATTTTTCTCTCTCCTTTGAATGTCCATGTGAACAGAGTCCCCTGGAGCGGTAAGGTTGGTTTTTACCGGTATATTAAAGGAGATTTTATGGTTGCTTATGATCATATGGCGTCTGAAAAAAATGAACGGACCGAGATCGGACTTGAACGGAACGGACAGAAGATATTGTTCAAGCAAATTGTCGGTTCGATTGCACGCCGCATAGTATGTCCGCTGAAGGAGGGAGATAACCTCGTGAAAGGGGAGCGATTCGGTATGATAAAATTCGGATCACGTATGGATGTCATACTTCCGCGAAATGCACAAATACAGGTAAACGTCGGGCAGAAAGTTGTAGGCGGAGAAACTGTCCTGGCTACTATGGCGGAATAATACCGGTTATGAATAAGCAGAGAAACGCGGGCAAAAAGGTTTGGATGGTATTCAATACATGAAAATAACCAGAGCATTTGTACCGAACATGTTTACGACTTTAAACATGTTCAGCGGTTTTATGTCGATAATATCCTCAACACAGGGGAATTATATCGTTGCCGCGTGGTTTATTATCCTGGCCGGGGTATTTGATGCTCTGGACGGTGTTATGGCCCGTATTACCAAATCGTCGAGTGAGTTCGGTGTGGAATTTGATTCACTGTCGGATATTGTGTCATTTGGTGTCGCACCATCCTTTCTCGTATATGCTATTGCCCTGCATGAATTTAACAACATCGGCATTTTAGTCAGTGCGCTCCCTTTAATCTTCGGCGGTATACGCCTCGCAAGATTTAATGTTCAGCTTACCGGTTTTGATAAGGACTATTTCCGCGGTTTGCCGATACCATCGGCTGCGGGATTGATCGTGACATATGTGTTTAATTTTTACGACGAGACGAGCGGACTTACCGGTTTCTGGGGAAGTATGCTTATCCCAATGATTATTATCTCATCGTTATTAATGGTGTCATTGATCAGGTATGATGCATTACCGAGACCGAATAAGGAGTCCCTTAAAAAGAATCCGGTGAAGTTTTTGTTACTGTTTCTGGCAATTTTAGCTGCAGTCATAACAAAAGGATACGCGCTGTTTTATATTTTTATTATCTATGTATGTTCCGGTCCGGTCAGAGTTCTGGTTGAGAAAATTCTACAGGCCGTCGGGATGGGAGAAATGAACCGGGAATCATCGGAGGAGATTACAAGTCTCGATGCATAAACCGGCTATTGAAGTTAAGCAGATTTTAAATATAAATATAAATGAAAAAGTATGTATAAAGCCAATATAACAATAACTCTCCGGCCCTCTATTCTCGATCCGGAGGGGAAAACCATTGAGCAAAGTTTACATCAACTCGGATATGGAGATGTCCATAATATCCGTATGGGTAAACACGTGGAAGTTGACGTTGATGCAGGGACGGAAAAGGAAGCGCGTGAGATAGTTGATACTATTTGCTCTAAATTACTGGCAAATCCCGTGATGGAGGATTATACTTTTCGTGTCGAGAAACTTCAAGTAGCGGTGGAAAGATGAGTGAGAAACCCCGTGCCGCAGTCGTTGTGTTTCCGGGATCAAATTGTGACCACGATACTTTCTATGCATTACGGAAAATTATGAACGCCGATGCACGGTTTGTGTGGCATAAGGAAGAGAAACTTGAAAATACGGATATAGTTGTTCTCCCCGGTGGTTTTTCGTACGGTGATTACCTGCGATGCGGTGCCATTGCACGATTTTCACCGATTATGAAGGATGTGGTCCGTTTTGCCGGTGAAGGTGGTGTCGTTTTGGGGATTTGCAATGGTTTTCAGGTCCTTTGTGAAGCAGGACTATTACCCGGGGCGCTGCTCCGAAACGATCATGTAAGGTTTGTGTGTAAAGATGTTTATATCCGTGTCGAAAATGCGGACACGAGATTCACGGCTACGTGTCATGAGGGCGATATTCTGAAAATACCCGTCGCACACGGAGAGGGTAATTACCTCATAGATGAAGCAGGACTTGAAGAGTTGAAAAAAAATCACCAAATTGTATTTAGATATTGTAATCAACAGGGTGAGTTAACCGATAGTGCAAATCCCAACGGTTCGATTGAGAATATTGCAGGTGTGATCAACCGTGAAGGAAATATCCTCGGAATGATGCCGCATCCCGAACGGGCGATGGAAAAGTTGCTCGGTAAAAGTGACGGCAAGAAAATATTGCAATCGGTCCTGGAGAGTATTTCAAACTCAAAATAAATAACTATAATGACGAAATAATCCGTCAGGGAGAGAAATTGTATGTTTGGAAATCTTGGTGCAACAGAAATTATTCTCATTCTCCTCGTCATCCTGATTTTTTTCGGTGCACGAAAAATTCCTGAACTCGCTCAGGGACTCGGGAAGGGTATGCGTGAATTCAGGAAAGCGGCACGGGAAATTCAGGATGATATCAATGAAGAGAAGCGGCATATAAACGAGCCGTCATCGACGAGGAAAACCGAAAAATCGTCATCTGAAACCGACAATACCGATAAAAGTTAACATCCATAGGAATGTAAAATTACCGGAGAATGATTGTAGAACAATCTGATTACAGCTCGCTGAGGAACGGAATCCTTAACGGCACACCTTCCGTCTTAAATCTCGTATCAGATTATCTCAAACGGATAAAAGAATACGCTGATCTGAATGCATACATTACCGTATTCGATGAATGGGCGCAAGAGCAGGCAGTCGAGGTAGATCAGAAAATACGGGGTAATAAGGATCTACCGTTGGCCGGTATGATACTTTCCATCAAAGATAATATTTGTATCCGGAACAGTCGTGTTACCTGCGGTTCAAAAATGTTGGGTGAATTTTCATCATTATACGATGCAACTGTTATTGAACGGTTGAGAGATGCCGGAGCTGTAATAATAGGCAAAACGAATATGGATGAATTTGCCATGGGCTCGTCGAGTGAGAATTCTCATTTTGGTGCAGTCCTCAATCCTCGCAATACAGATTATGTACCGGGAGGATCAAGCGGCGGGTCAGCGGTTGCGGTTGCTGCAGACCTCGCCATCGCAGCACTTGGCAGCGATACCGGTGGGTCTATCCGGCAACCGGCGGCATATACGGGGGTATATGGATTCAAACCGACCTACGGAAGGGTGTCGCGATACGGGTTGGTTGCATTTGCATCTTCATTCGATCAGATCGGTCCGTTCGCACGGTCGGTTTACGATACCGCGTTGTTGCTAAAAACCATCTCCGGATATGATCTCTCCGATTCGACGTCGGTGAATCTACCCGTTCCGGATTATACCGGTAACCTTACACGGGATATAGCAAATATCAGGATAGGTTTGCCTGAGGAATATTTTACGCAGGACCTGCAGGAAAATATTCGTGTGGTTATCGATAAAAAAATTCAGCATTTGAGGGAGAACGGGGCTCAGATCGAAAAAATATCCTTGCCGCATACGGAATACAACATCGCTACGTATTACATTTTAACGACGGCAGAGGCCTCTTCCAATTTAGCGCGATATGACGGCGCACGGTATGCCTATCGCGCGGATAATGTAGCCGATCTGAAGGATATGTATACACGCTCAAGATCCGAAGGGTTTGGTGAAGAGGTAAAAAGACGCATTATGCTCGGCACATATGTTTTATCTTCCGGGTATTATGAAGCATATTACCGCAAGGCGCAGAAAGCGCGAAGATTAGTTAAAGAGGATTTTGATAAGGCGTTTTCACGGGTTGATTGTATTATCACCCCCACCTCACCCACAACCGCTTTTCGCCTCGGCGAGAAAATAGAAGATCCGCTCCGGATGTATCTGTCGGATATTTACACGACATCGGCAAATCTCGCCGGCATTCCTGGCTTTAGTATTCCTGCGGAAACCGATCAGAACGGACTACCGATTGGTATGCAATTGCTCGGGAAACAGTTTGACGAACAAACACTGCTCAATGTAGCATATGCACTTGAAAATAACTAATCCAGTAACCCGAAACAAAGAACGAGTAAAATCATGAGTGTACTTGTAGACAAGAAAACGAAACTTGTAGTGCAGGGAATAACAGGAGGTGAAGGAAGTTTCCATACCCAGCAAATGCTTGAATACGGAACGAACGTCGTCGCGGGAGTTACTCCCGGCAAAGGAGGCATGTTTCATCAGGATATTCCGGTGTTTAATACCGTTGAAGATGCAGTCAGAGAAACCGGTGCAAACGCATCGGTTATATTTGTACCCGCCGCGTTTGCCGCGGATGCCATTCTCGAAGGTATACAGGCAAATCTTCCATTGATCGTCTGTATTACCGAAGGCATACCCACCCGTGATATGATGCGTGTCAAAACCGCACTCGATGCGAGCGATACCCGGCTCATAGGGCCGAACTGCCCCGGTGTTATATCACCGGGAAAGGCAAAAATAGGTATTATGCCTGGCTTCATTCACAAGAAAGGTAATGTAGGCGTCGTTTCGCGGAGCGGTACGCTCACCTATGAAGCTGTACATCAATTAACCCAACTCGGTATAGGCCAGTCGACCTGCATCGGGATCGGAGGCGACCCGATTGTCGGGACACAATTTGTTGACGCAATAAAACTTTTTAACGATGATAAGGATACCGATGCGATTGTCATGATTGGTGAGATAGGCGGGACCGCGGAGGAAGAAGCTGCAGAATACGTGAAAAAAAATGTTAAAAAACCTGTCATCGGTTTTATTGCGGGACGCACTGCTCCTCCGGGAAGAAGAATGGGGCATGCCGGAGCAATTATTGCAGGCGGAAAAGGAACAGCGATGGAAAAAATGGAAACCATGCGCAAAGCCCGCATAACGGTTGTCGAGAACCCCGCTGTTATAGGTGAAACGGTGAAACGCGTTATGAAACGCCGGGGTTTGCTGAAATCAACGACGGCGACGAAAAAACCGGTCAAAAAAGCAACTGCTCCACCAAAGAAAATGTCAGGAAAATGATTTATTGAAAGGTAATGTATGGCAGTAGAAAGAACACTTGCAATATTAAAACCGGACTGTGTAAGAAAAGATCTTATTGGTGCGGTTGTTAAACAAATTCAGGAAAATGAATTTAAGATCGTATCGTTGAAAATGGTTCGCCTGTCTAAGGAGGGAGCAGAGGGTTTCTATGAAGTACACCGGGGCAGGCCGTTTTTTGAAGATTTAACGGTTTTTATGAGCTCAGGAGCATGTGTGCCAATGGTTCTCGAAAAAGAGAATGCTGTGTCGGATTTCCGCAAGCTTATCGGTGCTACCGATCCCGCGGAAGCGGAGCACGGCACGGTACGGAAATTATACGCCGATAGCAAAGGCGAAAATATCGTCCATGGCTCTGATTCTCCGGAAAACGCGGGAATTGAGATCGCGTATTTCTTTCCCATAAGTGAATTAGTTCAAATGCATAAATAAACTCTTCAGTAAGTGGTCTACCTGATAGCGATGCCCGGAAGGTAGACCACATTATTCTTAAAATTTTCCCACATCGGTTCATTTTTTACTTGATTTATTTGTAGTATTTCCTTAGATTATAACATTTTACCGTAATACGAAATCTTGAAAGCCTATGCGCATGGCACCGTCATCCGGCAAAATCACCTTTTATGATGTATTACGTACCCTTACCGCAAAAGATGTATTGCTGGCGGTGATCGGTGCAATTTTATTAGCACTTGGAATAATAAACGGAACGGCAGTTATAATAGTCGCCGTTATTTTTATTTCCATTGGCCTGTGGGGTTATATTTATTTTTCAATAGCTGCAAAAATTGCTTCATCGGAACCCCATCGCGCCGCAAATGAGAAACCCGAAATTCGGCATTCCTCCGGGTCTGCCGGTTTTGATGATCTGCCGTACATGAATGAAGATGCCGAAATTCAAGATGACACGAAAGAAATGTATGATGCCGTAGGGGAACGAAAATTCAGTATGCAAAATACCGGACCGGTAAAGTACAAGAAAAAAGAACAATTGACGACCGCGGATCTCACGGAGTTTTTCGATCTTGAGTCGGAGATATTTCCCAGCAGCAGTGAACCGCGTAGTGAGTTTGAATTCTTGCTCGGGAAAGTGCTCGCGGCAATAAAAGAGTCTCTGATAGCACATACCGCAGCATTCTTCTGGGTGAACTTTGATAAAAAACAACTCGTGTTTCAGGGCAGGGCGAGCGATAGCCAGAATCTGGTGGCTGAACGGAAATTACCGCTTGGAAATGATATCGTTAGTCAGATAGCACGAAACGGTAAGCCGGAGTTCATATCGCACATCAATCCCAGTTCGGAACGGGATATTTTACATTATTATCGTGATATCGATTTTGTGAAATCCTTTATCGGTGTCCCCGTCCATTACCAGGGAAGAGAATCCGAAAAAACGGTGGTCGGCGTACTTGCTATCGACAGTAAAGCCGAAGATGCATTCGGCTCGGAAACACTCACGTTGCTCGGTCAATTTACAAAATTGCTGACTGCGCTGATAAAAAGTCATACTGAAAAGTATGATCTACTCCTCGATTCGGAACTCGTACTGGCAATTCGTAAAATGCACGAATCAATGCGGGAGAATCTTGAACTTCGTACCATCGTGCAGACACTGATAGATCATACGAAAAGATTGATCGGGTATGATTACATCGCTATTACGATGTTTAATGATGATAAACGATCCTGGGTCATTTATCAGGTCGATATATCCGAGGGAGGTACGTATATTTCACCGCATCAGATTATCAACACCGAGAAAAGTCTGGTCGGTGCGGTACTTGAAAACAACAAACACCTGCTTGTCGATGATCTTTCTACTGTTGATATACCCCGATTCAATGATGAGGAAAAGATCGATAGCAACGGTTCGATCTTAATAGCTCCGATAAGTTCGTTCAAAAAGTGTTATGGGACAATAAGTCTCGAACGCCGGGATCGGTCCGGTTATTCAGCACGCGATATCGAGGTCCTCTACCGTCTGGTCGAGAATACAGCCTCGGCACTTGAGATTTTGTATATGGCGGACCTCGTTGATAAGTATGTAATTGTTGACGAGGAAACGAATGTTCTAAAGAAAAATTTCTTTGAGCAAAGGTTAAAAGATGAAATTCGTCGGGCGGACGATTTTGGACATGACCTGACCTATGTCATGCTGTCGATCGATTCTATGCAGCAAATTCTTGACCGTTTCGGGAAGGATGGTCTTGATTCGGCTATATATTCGTTTTCAAAGTTCCTGCAAAGTGCCGTCAGGCAATATGATCTCATCGGAAGGCTCGATTATAACAAATTCGGTGTTATCCTGCTGAATACAGCAGCAAGCGATGGGTATTTGTGGGCCGAGAAAGTACGGAAAAATTTCGCCAGCCAGGTTCTGAAGTTGAATAATAAAACGACCTCGATTACAATTAGCTCGGGAGTTTGCGGTCTTACCGAATCAATGCAGTATTCGATGTTCACGAAACAGGTCACTGCCGCATTGCAAAAAGCAATACAGAGCGGTGGCAACACAGTAAAAGTTTATTAAATTCATACAATAAATAAATGGAGATACAATGGCAAAATCACAAACATTTGCTGATAAGCTCAATAAATCGCAGAGAAAGTCAAAAGTGATTTGTACGAAGTGTGATACCGAGTTTTCATATATCTTATTAGTAAACTCGAATAAATCGGAGAAGACGGGTGCGTACAGATTTAATCAACGTCAGGTCCGTGTGTGTAAATGTAATGAAAAGGAAGTTTATAATTAAGGATGAAACGCTGTTTCCTCATAGTCCTTGACGGTGTGGGATTAGGAGAACTACCCGATGCCGATAGATATGGTGATCCGGGATCTGCAACGTTGGCTAACGTATCTGAAGCAGTGGGGGGAATGTCGTTACCGAATATGGAGAAGCTCGGACTCGGTAATATTATACCGATAAAAGGAGTATCACCG
Source organism: Bacteroidota bacterium (assembly GCA_007131635.1). Taxonomy (GTDB): domain Bacteria; phylum Bacteroidota; class Ignavibacteria; order T3Sed10-11; family T3Sed10-11; genus T3Sed10-11. The sequence goes on from SLQE01000063.1 coordinate 34,179, forward strand.
GTCTCAAAACCCCTTGCCGTCTACGGAAAACTTCAGGAGCAATCGGCTGGTAAAGATAGCACGACCGGGCATTGGGAACTGGCGGGAATCATAACATCGAAACCTTTTCCGGTGTATCCGGACGGGTTTCCAGAAAGCATTATTCGTTCATTTATCGATCGCACCGGATGCCAGAGCATTCTTGGGAATGTCCCGGCATCCGGTACGGAAATTATTGCCCGACTCGGAAAACAACATCTCGAAACCGGTTACCCGATCGTGTATACGTCGGCAGATTCGGTTTTCCAGATAGCGACACACGAACATAGTATACCGCTCGAACGTCTATATGAGTGGTGTCAGATAGCCCGTAATGAGGTCATGATTAACGAGCACGAAGTGAGCCGGGTAATTGCTAGACCGTTTGTGGGAAAACCGGACGCTTTCGAACGCACGGTGAACAGGAAAGATTTTTCAATCGAGCCGAAACGCAAAACAATTTTAGATCATCTTACCGATTCCGGTATAAAGACGATGACAATAGGTAAAGTGGATAACCTATTTGCCGGACGCGGGGTGCAGTCTTCCCTGCACACAAAAAATAATTCTGAAGGCATCGAGGCAATTATCGATACGCTTCATTCACTCGAAAGCGGTTTTGTATTTGTTAACCTTATTGATTTTGACCAGGAATTCGGGCATCGCAACGATGCGGTAGGTTTTGCCCGTGCCTTAACAGAATTCGACAGCGCCGTCCCCGAAATCCTGAACGCAATGCGCGAGAATGATTTACTCATTCTAACCAGCGATCACGGGAACGATCCAACGACACCCGGGACAGATCATACCCGGGAATACGGTCTTTTCCTGGGATTGTTCGGGAAAAAAGGGGAGGGGACCAACGCAGGTACACGTGAATCTTTTGCGGACATTGCACAGACCTGTGCGGAATATTTTTCACTACCTGTCGAAATCCGCCGTGAATTGGATGGTACAAGTATCTATAATGTTTTTGAAACAGTAAGAAAATAAAAGGATTACACACTTGGTTCTCGGTAAAGTAGTCGGTACCGTTTGGGCTACCCGTAAGGATGAAAATCTCACCGGATTGAAGTTTCTCATTGTACAGCACGCCGATATGGACTATACTCTCAAGGATCAATACGTCGTAGCCGTCGATAGCGTCGGTGCCGGTGTAGGAGAAGTCGTTCTGGTCGCAACCGGTAGTTCTGCCCGGCAGACCGATGTAACGAAAAATAAGCCTGTCGATGCAGTCATTATGGCGATTGTAGACAAGCTTGATCTGGCAAATTGAAGAAACAAAATGCCCGTAAAAACGTATATTTTAATACATTATCATTATGTTTTTTGGTAAAGTAATAGGTACAATATGGGCAACAAGGAAAATTCCGGCACTCAATAATTTAAAATTACAGATTATTCAACCGGTTGATTCCCGGCGTTTGCCCAACGGAGCGCCAATAATAGCCGTCGATACCGTCGGTGCAGGTGTCGGAGAGACTATTTGTTATATCACTTCCCGTGAGGCAAGTATTCCGCTTCCGGAACCATTTGCGCCGGTTGATGCGGCCATTGTCGGTATTATTGACCGGATAGATTTAGAAAATTTTTGAAACTATGTGTTTTTAATTTTTGTTTATAAATTCTTAGATGGCCTTTTGTTATCATCCGCAACGGGGGACATCGAATTATTTAAAATTGTTCTAAAAATGAGGTGATGGATGGTCAAGATAACCAAACAATACACTAATCGCGAAAGCCAGTCGCTGGAAAAGTACCTTCAGGAAATCGGTAAGGTCGATCTGCTTAAACCGGATGAAGAGATCGAGTTGGCCAGGCGTATTAAAAAAGGGGATCAGCTTTCGCTTGAAAAACTGACAAAAGCCAATCTGCGATTCGTGGTTAGTGTGGCAAAACAATATCAAAATCAGGGTTTATCACTGGGAGACCTTATCAATGAGGGAAATCTCGGGCTGATAAAAGCAGCAAAGCGATTTGATGAGACACGTGGCTTTAAGTTTATATCATATGCCGTGTGGTGGATCCGGCAATCAATTCTCCAGGCACTGGCCGAGCAGTCCCGTATCGTACGTCTACCGCTTAACCGCGTAGGTGCGCTGAACAAGATCGGGAAGGCATTCTCCGCACTGGAGCAGGAATTTGAGCGCGAACCGAGTGCAAGCGAGCTTGCGGACGAACTCGACATGTCATTATTCGAAGTCGCAGATACGCTAAAGATCTCCGGACGCCACCTGTCTATGGATGCTCCATTTGCTCAGGGGGAAGATAATCGATTACTCGATGTGATCCACGATGACCGACAGCCCTCCCCGGATAATTCACTTATGAAGGAATCTCTTAAACAGGAGGTGCGAAGAGCACTTTCGACTCTCTCCGACCGGGAGGCTGAAATCATCCGGCTATATTTTGGATTGGACCTCGAGCATTCACTCACCCTGGAAGAGATTGGTGAACGGTTTAGTCTCACGAGGGAGCGTGTCCGTCAAATAAAGGAAAAAGCACTCAGACGGCTGCGCGATAAAACGCGAAGTAAGACTCTCAAAGCTTATTTGGGATAATCTAAATCCTATTTTGATAAAATTTCCCGGTGGTTTTAAAAAACTGCCGGGTTCTTTATTTTAAGACTAATGAGAACGTGCGTATCAATAGTAATTTTTTATTTCCTTTTAATCCCGGTAGTCGGTTGTGGAAGTGGGACGCCACGTCACACGCAAGCCGATAATAGAAATACCGGAACGGAAAGAAGCGTTGAGACTGAGAGGTTCACCAGGGAACTGGAAAGGGCAGGACACGAAGAAAGAATCGAAGACGACGTTAGCGTTAACGTAACCGAGGTAGGCAGCAGAATTGTCCTGCCGACAAACCGGGAAACCTTAATACTCCGTGAAATACTCCGGCATATCGGAACACCGTACAGATTGGGAGGGCTCGGATCGGAAGGAATCGACTGCTCTGCATATACGCGACTCGTGTTCCGTACATCGGTAAATATGGATCTTCCGCGATCAACTGCGGATCAGTTCAGACAGGGCCGTCCGGTCCGCGTGAACGACCTTAAATTCGGCGATTTGATCTTTTTTAATACGACCGGAAGAAACCCGTCACACGTTGGCATATATCTCGGTGATAATTTATTCGCTCATGCATCAGTGACGTCCGGAGTGACAATATCATCGCTCGATAGTTCATATTTTCAGCGACGTCTGACCGGTGCAAGAAGAATCTTGGATTAATTTCACCAGGAACAAAAAGATTATAAAAACAAACTATCTTTGATAAAATAATAATGGCAATCCTTCCAATTGTTACATACGGTCATCCGGCATTACGAGAAGAAGCTAAACCGGTCGAAGCGAAAGAGGAAATTCGCCAACTGGTTGAAAATATGTTTGAAACAATGAAAAACGCACTGGGCATCGGTCTCGCGGGAAACCAGGTCGATGCCCTCAAGCGTATTATCGTCATTGATCTGTCCGAACTCGATGATTATAAAGATCAGAAACCGCTTGTCCTTATTAATCCCGAGATTATCTCACAGGAGGGCGAGTGGGAAATGGAGGAGGGTTGTTTGAGTATTCCGATTGTCCGGGACATCGTTACCCGAGCTGAGAAAATTCGTATACGGTATAAAGACATTAATTTCAATGATGTTGAACTCGATGCAGACTATATTCTCGGAAGGGTTATTCTCCACGAAATCGATCATCTAAACGGTGTTTTATTTATTGATCATTTACCTCCCGGACGGCGGAAATTTCACAAAGGGCTGCTCCTGGACATTAAACGGGGTGAGCTGGAAATACCGTATCCTGTCATGACCGGCTTCGAACACACTACCTGAAGAATATGAAAATCATTTTTTTCGGCACGCCGGAATTTGCGATCCCCAGTCTTCGAATGATTTTGCAGGAAGGGTATGAAGTAGCAGCCGTCGTCACCGCCCCCGATAAACCGGGAGGTCGCGGACAGCAAATCTTATCCTCCCCGGTAAAGAAATATGCTATCCAAAAGAGTATTCCCGTCCTTCAACCCCAAAACTTAAGGGATAAGGAGTTTATTGATGCAATTAAGAACATTACCCCGGATGTAATGGTTGTTGTAGCATATCGTATCCTTCCTCCTGAAGTATTCACTATTCCTCAAAGAGGTGCATTTAACTTACATGCATCGCTTCTCCCGAGATATCGCGGTGCTGCTCCGATAAACTGGGCAATTATCCGGGGCGAAACAGAGACAGGCGTGACGACCTTTTTTCTCAAAGAAAAAGTAGATACCGGTAACATCATTTTGCAGGCGCGATGTCCGATCGGTGAACATGAAACCGCGGGTGAACTGCATGATAAACTCGCGGAAATAGGATCGGGAGTCGTATTGCATACGATTGGATTAATAGAACAAGGCAAAGCGAAACCAATTCCTCAGGATAATAGTCTGGCCTCATCGGCACCAAGACTTACCAGAGAAACCGGCCTCATCGATTGGACGGCCGATGCCACAGCCGTGCATAATCTTGTGAGGGGATTATCGCCGGTGCCGGCAGCCTATACATTCCTGGGTGACAGCATGCTGAAACTGTACCGGACGAGCATTATAGACAAAACCGTTTCGGATAAACCCGGTACAATTATGAAAGCTGATACTCAGTTGCATATTGCAACGGGTAATGGTGTTGTTAATATTCATGAACTTCAAAAAGAGGGAAAAAAAAGAATGGATACGGCTTCGTTCCTTCGCGGAACGCAGGTAGCACCCGGACAACGATTACATTCAAAAAAGAATTCTCAACCCTGAAATCATTACTCCAAGTAATAGCAGACCGACGAACGTATGATAAAGATTTGGAACTACACCCCGTTGTGTGATACGGGGTAAAACCTTTATTGTGTTCCTGAATATTTTTTCATACTCCCTGCGGTAATCTTCCGGTGCACCTAAAACGTATGGAATCCAATGAGCTCGTACCTGAGCTATGAGCCATAAGAGTGCAAGTATGAGTGTAAAAACAACACCGCTTTTTTTCTCAAACAGAAGAAGTGAAATAGAAATGACCCAGAGGAACGTGAAAAAAAGGTTGATATTCCACATAGCCGTACGGGCTTTTGGACGCCGGCTGAATCTTTTTATACCGATGAATTCACCGATAAAAAATAAAATGAATAAACTGCTTGCGGTAATGGTCAGCACGTGCATATTATAGACGCCGCCGCCAGTTCTCAAGCGTGGCCAGGGGCACGCGGACCTCGTTGCCTACGATTTCACTGTTGATAGGGTCCGGATAATTATTCGGACAGCATGACAATGCCTGCATAGTACCCACTTCCCATTTCGCATTGCAATTGTCGCATTTGATTGCGCCGTCGATAATAGTAAATCGTGTTGCATTGCAGGGTTCACTTATGCTTATTGCGGTCACAAGCTTACCTTTTGGCGATATATATGAAAGAACGGGAATATTCGTTGTTCCACCCTCATACTCTACGCGAACGAGCTCGTATTCAAGGACATCGTTGAGGGAGAAAATAAGGTAACCGTTATCGACCCTCGAATCGACATCTATCATCGATACTGTGCGGTTCTCATACAATCTGCCGTCACCGACAACCGGTTGTGCTGCAATTACACTATGTTCTTCTATGGTGAGATAGTTATAAAATATGAAAAGAAGGATGACAATAATGAAAGCGAACAATCCGATAATTGCAAGTTTCGCTTTTGGCATAGGATCGCTTTTGGGAGGTGCCATCCTTTTGCTCATGGGTGTTTCGACGGCTCGTCCGTTTTTTTGCCGTGTGAATGCCTGTCCGCATTTTGTGCAAAAATTTGCATTTCCTTTCTGTTCAGATCCGCACTGAGGACAATAACGTAAAGTCATATTGTTCTTGCTCTCAAAATTGTTATTTTCTATTGTAGGGCGGACAGGGTGTCCGCCCTGGATTTAAGAAACGTAAAATTCCGTTTTTCAGGCAACAGTTACATCTTTGGAGAGAAAAACATCCTGGATAGCATTTAAAAGCTTAACGCCATCCTCCATCGGTCTCTGAAATGCTTTTCTACCTGAAATTAATCCCATACCGCCTGCACGTTTGTTAATCACGGCAGTCTTAACGGCTTCGGCGAAATCGTTTTTACCGGAGGGACCGCCTGAGTTAATCAATCCGATACGGCCCATATAGCAGTTTGCCACCTGGTAACGTGTTAAATCGATCGGATGATCTATGGCGAGTTCTTCATACACTTTTTTATGGGTCTTACCGAAATTAATAGCAGTATAACCGCCGTTGTTTTCGGGCATCTTTTGTTTGATTATATCGGCCTGAATTGTGACTCCGAGGTGGTTTGCCTGACCGGTTAAATCCGCTGCCGTATGATAGTCTACTCCGTCTTTTTTAAACCCGGAGTTACGAAGATAGCACCAGAGGACGGTTACCATACCGAGCTCGTGGGCATAATCAAACGCTTCGGCTACTTCCTGAATTTGTCTGTTGGACTCTTCGGAGCCGAAATAAATAGTTGCCCCGACGGCTGCTGCACCCATTTTCCATGCTTGCTCAATGGTACCGAACATAATTTGGTCATATGTGTTCGGATAGCTGAGTAGTTCATTGTGATTAATTTTTACGAGAAACGGTATCTTGTGCGCGTACTTTCGGGCAACACTTCCGAGCACGCCGAATGTTGAAGCTACGGCGTTGCATCCGCCTTCGATCGCGAGCTTTACGATATTCTCGGGATCAAAGTATATCGGATTGGGTGCAAAAGAAGCACCCGCGGCATGCTCAATGCCCTGATCAACAGGAAGTATTGATAGATAACCTGTTCCCGCTAATCTGCCGGTTTGAAAGATCCATTCCAGATTCTTAAGAACATTGTTGTTTCGGTCGGTCAATGAAAATACCCGGTCGACAAAATCCGGTCCGGGAAGAGTGAGATCCTCTTTTTTGATTCCTTTACAGGTATATCCAAGTAGCGATGAAGCCTCATTTCCCAGATTTTCTTCGATGTCGGTGTTAATGTTTACGGTTTTATAGTTTTCCGCTTGTGTTGTCATAATACCTTCCTTTCAATTCGATTGGATGAGTTTTTCTCTTAATATTACGAATAAAATTTGAGTTATTCAATTCAATAATGTATTTTATATGTTTAATTAATTTTGCCTATCCGGCACATAGTCCGGTATAACTATATGTTCTGGGAGAGATCCATATTCTATGTTTAGAAATTTATTTCTGCTGCCGGTTTTATTTTTTCTGGTAACGGAGAATCCAACCGGTGATTCAATGCATCATACCGGATCCGGTTTTCAAAATCCGTGGGTGCGCGGGGAGGATGATAAAAATTTTTTTGACTTCCTCCGCTGGCGATGGAATAGATTGTTTTCAAACCAGGAGCCGAAACCCGATCGATATCAGTTCAATGTTATACCACCGGAATTTGTAAATCCCCCCCGACGGATTTATGGTGGTATGCTCACATGGGTAGGACACGCAACGTTTCTCATACAAATGGAAAATAAAAATATTTTAACCGATCCGGTCTGGAGTGACCGGGTAGGACCCTTCGGTAATCGTGTCGGACCGACTCGGTATACCCCCGCCGGAATACCCTGGGAAAAACTACCTCCCATCGATATAGTCATACTGTCCCATAACCATTATGATCACATGGATCGTGAGACGATCGAACGGTTGGAAAAAGAGTTTGAACCGGTTTTTTTCGTACCGCTTGAAAATAAAAAATTTTTAGATGAATGGGGAGTTCAGCAAGTTGTAGAATTAGACTGGTGGGATGATTATGATATCGATGGGATCAGAATAGTTTGTACGCCGGCGCAACATTTTTCACAGCGATGGCTCAATGACCATAATGAATCACTCTGGGCCAGTTGGATCATCGAGGGTGAAGATCATACCATTTATTTTGCCGGAGATACGGGTTATTTCCCCGGGTTTAAAGAAATAGGTGAACGGCACACGCAGATCGACATTGCGTTGATGCCTATCGGTGCATACGAACCCCGTTGGTTTATGAATCATGCGCATGTCAATCCGGCTGAGGCGTTGCAGGCATATCTCGATCTTAACGCCCGCTACTTTGCTGCAATGCATTGGGGTACATTCGACCAGGCCGATGAATTACTCGATCAACCGCCGAAAGACTTGATAGCTGCGGTCGATTCATTACGTATAGATCCCGAGCTCATCTGGATTTTTGCATTCGGTGAATCGAGAGCAATACCACCGCACTCTGCAAATCAATGATATGAAGTCTTTACCGCGGTTAATAATTATATTTCTGTCTTTTGAATATTGTAATCAGTAAATATAGAATTAACCGAAAAATTTTACAATAATGAAAAA
>SLQE01000408.1 GCA_007131635.1 Bacteroidota bacterium
ATTAAATGTACTTTCTCCGTCAACCTGAAAATCCTCTCTTACTTCAACATCTTGATTTCATAGAGATCGCTTCTTCTATCCATTAACTGGATCACGCTGCCCGAGCGCCGGTGACGTTTTAATACCTCAAGATCGACATCCTGGACAATGACGGTTTCAACGTTTGGGTTACATTCATCGGCAATACCGTCCCGGGGAAAAGAAAAATCCGATGGAGTGTATATCCCCGATTGAGCGTACTGAATATCCATATTTTGCACGTGAGGTAAATTCCCGACCGTTCCCGCTATAACGGTATAGACCTGATTTTCCACCGCCCGTGCCTGAGCGCAATAGCGTACCCTCAGATATCCTTGTCTGTCTTCTGTACAGAAGGGTACAAATATAATTCTTGCGCCAAGTTCAGTCGCTATGCGTGCCATCTCGGGAAATTCAACATCATAACATACCTGAATGGCAATTTTCCCGCAATCGGTGTCGAACACCTGTACTCTTTCACCGGGCTCTATTCCCCACCATCTTCTCTCGTTTGTGGTAATATGTATTTTGTATTGCCTCTCGATGGTGCCATCCCGCCGGAACAGAAATGAAACGTTATACAGACGGTTATCTTCATCGATGATGTGAGATCCTCCGATGATATTGACATTAGATTTAACGGCCAGATCGGTAAAAAGCGACAAATAATCGTCGGTATATTTTGACAGTTCACGCACTGCAAGTTCGGGACGTTTTTCCTCGATAAATGAAAGCAACTGGACGGTGAGCAATTCGGGAAAAACCGCAAAGTCGGATTCATATCCTCCCGCCACATCCGCAAAATAGGTGCAGGCATCGGCAAACTCTCTGAATGAATCGATCTTTCTCATCATATATTGTATAACACATATCCGAACGGGAAACGATGTTTTGAAATGCCGACGGGTTCTCGGTTCGTATTCTATGTTATTCCATTCGGACAGGACCGCATACGTCCGCGATTCTTTGTCACCCGGAAGATAACTAGTCAATACCCTGACGACATTGAAACCATTCTTCATTTGGAAGGTCAAAACAGGATCGTAAACATTCTGAACAAGTACTTCCTCAATGTATTCCCGAACGGTCATTTTATCTTCATGCTTATGATAGTTCGGTATTCGCCCCCCGATGATAATACTTTTCAGATTGAATTCACGGGCAAGCTGTTTACGGGCTTCATAAATCCTGTGACCTATCTTCATTCGCCTGTAATCCGGATGGACCATAATTTCCATGCCGTATAAATTATAGCCCTCGGGATCATGATTTGTGATGTAGCCGTTATCGGTGATTTCAGCCCATGTATGTTGATCCGCATAGTCATCAAAATCGATGATCAGGCTGGAACTTGAGCCGATAATTTTTCCTTCATATTCAACACAAATCTGCCCTTCCGGAAAAATCCGATAATGATGCTGAAGCTGTTCGACGGACCAGGGTTTCATATCATGGAAACATTTTTTCTGTAATTCGATAATATGTTGAAAATCATCAGGGGTAATCTTCCTTACCAGAATTTTTTTCTCAAACTTTTTTAAATCAATCCTTGCCATAAATGATATACCTCACGTATTTAGGTTTCTTTATACTGCCTATTTTATAACCAAAATAAATAACGCTTAAATTAACATGTTATATTTCAATATTGCAATAGGCATCCTTAACATCGGGATTAATAACTCATAAATACATTTGGAAAGAGCGAGGGTAAACGCTTGAGTTGACAGAGAGATGCGTGCCTGACTACTGAGAGAAGGTGGCAAATTTACTCATTATCAGGGTATAAGCAAGACCGGGATACCCGTCAACAATAAGTGATAAAAACGCTGAATTGACTGTTGTCCAACCATTATCCATCAACTTCAACACGGGTATCCTCCAGTAATTCGTCGATGATAAGTTTTAAGTGGCCCCACGGTGTTGAAACAACACTGACGGGGAGAATACCGTTCATTACGTTCCCGACCTTACAATCGGCGGGACTAATCTCCAACAATCGGCGATGGGTATTCCGGGAAACGACTAATGCTGCCGGCATACGTCCGTACTCACGGAAAAACACCTCGATCCTTTCAAATATCGCTTCAACGGGATCAAAAACCTTTTTCATGACTTTACCCTCCTTACCATTTTTTATCCGCAGTTGAGCATCAGTGTTTTAATAATGCTATATAAAGTATTGTAACTTCAATCAATAAAATCACAATTACTGTGCCAGATAAAATTTTAGGGAATTTGCCTAAATAAAATGGGTTTTCAGACTTTTATCAGGTTTTGAATGTACAATGCTCAGCAAAAACTGTATAGTTTTGTGGACATTATATTTAGTATTGCCTTATATGAATGGCGGGGAAGGTTTGGCGTGGGTTTGTGAGCGGAGGGTGAGGGACTCGAACCCCCAAGCCCTTGCGGGCGGCAGTTTTCAAGACTGCTGCATTACCAATTATGCTAACCCTCCGGAGGTTACAGATTTATAAGTTACAAATAAATTCTAAGATTGGCAACAGATGGATTTTCACGTTTTACATCACGTTTTACAAAATCCCACCGTTTCTCTTTATATCACCCAAATAGTCAAAACAACCGTACAGCGAATTAGTCATCTCTGAGACAGCGGACAGAATAACCATAATTCTTTGAATGCTCTTCCCTGCTTATAAATCGTTCGTGGGAACCCAGGTCGCGTAAATAGGCGCGTACCCAACACTCCGTAGAACTCCAAAAGGAACCACGGGCGCCGATATAACTGTACCCAATGATGTCGCGGTCACCGCCGGGAAGCGCTGAAAATCCACTTTCGTTGGTTGCATCTCTATTTCCAAGATCCCATCTCGGATTACCAGCATCCCACCTCGGGTGCTGTTCAGGTTCGGTGCGGGTTGATTTAATTTTACTTCCATTCTCAGTTCCCCATCCCCAGAGATCTTCCTCCTCTTCTGACATGGCTAAATACATTTCGAGCAGGGTCCACTCTTCATCGGTCGGAACATGCCACCCTGAGGGACACAATCCCCGGGAATCGTTCACCGCGTACCAGTTATAGAGTGCACCATAAGCTTCGAGCATTTCAGCAACCGAGTTTATGCCGTCTGCTTCGCCATGCGGGTATATTGAATATGCCCCTTCGGTTGTATTGTTCCAGGATATTTGACTCAGTCCGGTGGGAATAGCATCCCCATTCCGGTATCGTAATACTTTTAAATTCTCAGCCATCCACCATTGTTCACCTATCTTCACCGTTTGGTATAGATTACCGTCAATATCGGTGAGGAGGTATTCAGCCGATAATACCAGAGGCACATTGATTTCCGTATCGGATTCGATCTGCTTTGATGTAGACCACATTTCATAGGTACCCTTCTCTACCTGTATGATAAATTCCTCATTTTTTTCATAATTTTTTAGCAGTGGGAAATTGATCCCACCACGGGATGTCACCTGAATACTCCCTCTGCCGAGTTGTCTCGTATCATACTGTACATCACCCCCGACTTTCATCAATTTAATAGTCTGTTGCTCCATTCCCTGCAGGCGCAGGAAATAAATACCGTTCGTAAGATGTGAAATTGAGAGGTTCATCGAATAAGATCCGGATGACAGAGGTAGTTCTTCCGAAAATACGCGCTGACCGATTATATTATAAATATCAACTCTCACTGTCTGAGATTCCGGTATTGAAAAATCCACCTGAGTCTCATCACTGAAGGGATTTGGATAATTATCACTTATTGTAAAAGTATTTGGTATGCCTGACTGCTTTTCTCCGACACCGGTCGGTCTTATGGTAAGTTGTGTCCTTCCATTTTTATTCGTGTATGAAGAGTCGAGGATAATTCCGTCACGAAGAATCTTTACAAATGCGGAATCCAGGGGTGCATAGGTATGGTGATTGTGTACAAATACTTCTATCGAAATACCCTGCCCTTCCAGGTTCGGTGTAAGAAGGAGGGCGAGCATTAATAGCAGCGGGGTTTGTTTTAATGACATGATTACTCTCTTTCCTAATTAAAAATACTTATTCAAAAAATGGTCAACCTCTGATGAGCAGACGAACCAATTTATAAAATGTTACAGGTGTATAAACAAAAAAACCACAGGGAGATTATACTGCTTTCTCCCTGTGGTTTGTTCATGCAACACGTTTCCATTCGCACAATCAGTGCTGCATCATCACGAATATGTGATTTATTACTTGAGCATAATCATGGACCTCGTTGCCTGGAAATCTCCGGCGCTCAGACGGTATATATACATACCGCTTGAAACCTGACGGCCTGAATCATCTCTTCCGTTCCACACGATCTCATATTGACCGGCACTGAGCTCATCCGAGCTGATCAATGTGGCTATCCTCTGTCCGATTGCATTATAGATTTCAAGCGTAACGATGGATTGAGTCGGCAATACGAAATTTATCGTTGTTGACGGATTAAACGGATTCGGATAATTTTGAGATAACGTATACTGTAACGGTACATCGTTCACAAGCTCTCTGACATCGGTCGGAATGGTAAGCACCGTACCGTCGGCAAGAACTGCGATGAGAGCAAACCCGGCTCCGTCCTGATTA